>JBOFPL010000146.1:0-4821 GCA_051659885.1 Cellulosilyticaceae bacterium | reverse complement strand
GTATCTTTTGCAAGTATACCTTCATTAACAATCTTAGACATATAATCAGGTAGTTGTAAATCTGCCATAACCTGAATAAAAACTAAGACAAAGATTAATAGTATCTGCCAGGTATACTCTTTTAAATACTTCACCAGTTTTAACATCTGCTAAATCCCCCTTTATATTTTATATTATTTTAATGATTCTCCTCATAATTATTTAAGAAAATAGCTACTCTATTTAAAATTCTTATGAGTTCATCACTATCTTCATCACCAAGAAATTCTACCATGTCACGTAATCCCTTAAAAAATTTTTCTTTCAATTGTTGATCTAATTCTTTACCTTTTTCTGACAAACTAATTCTTAGTATTCTTTTGTCTGTTGGATCTTGAATTCTTTCTATATATCCTGTTTTCTCTAAAGTATTAATATGATGACTGACTGCGGATAAAGTTACACCTAATTCTTTTGCTAACTCTGATGGCTTAGCAGGCTTTCCTTCATATACATTTGAGAGCATAAATACAACATGTTTCTCTGCTGGTTTTAGTTCACCTTTCGTACAATTGAGCTGCCTAAGCTTACCAATCATATGCATAACATTTCTAAGCTCTATACTTTTTTGTACTTTTTCTTCATTATTCATCTATTAAGTCCCTCCCACTGGACGTCACACAAATAGTTTAGTAACTAAATACTTTATCAACTAAACTATTTATGTTCTAAAGTATATTATTTTATTTTTTTATTGTCAACACTTTTTATATTCATTAAACTCTTTCAACTCAAAAAAAGCCCTTAGACAACTGTTATGTTATCTAAGAGCTCTGATATCTTTAAATTATTAAATCCGTGCACTTGGCTTCGACAGTAATTCACAAGCGTTACCTTAGTAGTTAGCTCCGACTAGGCACCCTCGCGGCACATAGAACAGGTTTACTTAGTGCTGCTTCCTTCCGGACCTGACACGGTTCATAAATGTCTATTGCGCAAGACCTAATCCTCAACACTACTTGCTTAGGGCAGACCCTACAAAAATATTGCCTCAGACCAAGCATCACCTCTGCTACAGCGGGTTGCAGATACAGGGCACCGCTACCTCCCCGGCTAGCACGGAAAATCTTTGATACCTAAGTATCACTCTATTAGTATACATAGTTTACTCAGGTCTGTCAATGCTATTAAATAGTGAAAGATTATGCCAATACAGCAAGTAATCTATCATAATGATCTTTTGCTAATACTTTAAAGAACTCTATTGTACACATAATGATAATGCTTGGATCTAAATTTTTTTCTGTAGCATGGAATGCCATAGATGTCATTAAGTGTCCTTCTTTTGTAATCACATATTTCACTGTTGGATATTCAAAGTGTAATTGATTAATTACTCTAAGCATTTCATCTCTTTTTTCTTCAGGTATGTCCGCTAAAATAAGCGATTGCATATGAATATATACACTATCATCAATGATAAGCATAAATTGTTTCTTATCATCTTCTTTCACATTATATACACTTCTAAAAACAATTGAATTATTGATTTCATCTTCTTTAAACATATTAACACTGTTGCTATTAATTAAAAAATCCCTAAAAATTCTTGCCTTTTTATGTTTTGTTGTTACTGCCACTTCGTATTCCCCCATTCATTTGTATAGGAACATTAATTTGTCCCATTTCCTAATAATCCCATTATATCATTTTTTCACTAGTTTTGAAATTACTTTTTTTCTCTCATTTTTCTAAAATAGTCCTTAAGTAACTGACTACTTCCCACTTCACATACTCCCCTCACAACCTCACATCTATGATTGAGTTCATCCATTTGTAAAATGTTTAAAACAGAGCCACCAAATCCCGCTTTAGGGCTACTCGCCCCATATACTACCCGAGGAATACGTGCTTGAACAATTGCTCCTGCACACATTGGGCAAGGTTCTAATGTAATGTAAATCGTACACTCTTCTAATCTCCAATCACCGATCATCTTGCATGCCTCATCAATCGCCAAAATCTCAGCATGTGCTAAAGAATTCTTATCTGTATTTCTCCTATTACATGCCCTAGCAATAATTTTATCTTCACGAACTATTACTACACCGATAGGTGTTTCATCCAGCTCGTAGGCCTTTCCCGCTTCTATCAATGCTTCTTGCATAAATGTTATATCTCTTTCCATATCAACCTCTACTCTTACTTTATTTGTTTCTATTGTAATACGTTTCACCTTTATAATCAATTTAGTCCATCCTGTAGCATATTTTTTCCAAGAGTGTACATCCTAATGCAATAAACTAACTAATAAGGTGATACTAATGAAATTAACAAATAATATCCAAGAGAATCTAAAACTCCTTCGCAATGCCTTGCCACTTAAGCAAAGTTTTGACATTATCGAGAAGGTTCTTACTTTTCATGATAAAAAATTCTATTTATTCTTCATTGATGGTTTTACCAAAGATGTCAATCTCGAATATGTACGTCGTGATATTTATGACCTTTCAAAATCAGACTTTGACTCTATTCACTCTGCTAAAGATCTCATTGAAAAAGCTATTAGCTCTATCGAAGTTAGCGAAGAAAATGATATTTCTAATATTGTAACCGCTATTTTATCCGGTCAAACTGCTATGCTATTTGATGGTGCCGCCTCTGCTGTTGTCCTAGATATGAGAACTTATCCTACTCGCGGCATAAATGAACCTGATAAAGAGAAGGTACTTCGTGGAGCCAAAGATGGCTTTGTAGAAACCATTGTATTTAATACTGCCTTAGTTAGACGTAGGATTCGTGACCCACATCTTATCTTCGAAATGACCAGTATCGGAACCGTTTCTAAAACAGATGTTGCCATAGGTTATATGTCTAACACCGTTAATAAAAAAGCTTTAGCCAAAATCAAGGAGCTTATTGATAATCTAAAAGTTGAAGCACTTACAGTTGGCGACCAAAGTCTCATTGAAGCACTCCACTCTAATTCTTGGATTAATCCTTTTCCTAAAGTTAGATATACAGAAAGACCCGATGTCGCTGCTGCCCAAGTCATGGAAGGTAAAATTATTATTATTATTGATAATACCCCCTCTGTTATGATTTTACCTACTGGTATATTTGATTTTCTTCAGGATGTCGATGATTATTATATGCCTGTACTAACAGGTAATTATCTGAGACTAGTCCGCAATATTGTTTTAATCGTGAATTTATTTTTAACCCCTGTATATGTATTACTTGTACAAAATCAGCAGTGGATTCCCAGTTCTCTAGAATGGCTCCTCCCCCAGGACCCTCTAAATGTTCCTCTATTCATTCAATTTCTAGCACTAGAAATTGCTGTAGATGGTCTAAAGATTGCTTCCCTTAATACCCCTAGTTCACTAGGGACCTCATTATCTGTCATTGGAGGTTTAATCCTAGGTGAATATGCTGTTAAAACAGGTTGGCTTATTCCACATTCTATCTTATATATGGCATTAGTTGCTCTTTCTAGCTTTACTCAACCCAGTATTGAATTAAGCTATAGTATCAAATTCACACGCATGGTTCTATTAATAGGAACGGGACTTTTCGGCCTATGGGGATTTATAGGTGGTCTGATTATTAATATTATTTTCCTTGCCACTACTAAAAGTATTACAGGTGAATCTTATCTGTACCCACTTATTCCATTTAATTGGAATGCACTTAAACATGTTATTTTTAGAACCAGACTCAATACAAAACAGAAGGTTTCTAAAAAATAATTTACTATATTTCAATTGTGTAACATTTATATTTCTTTTACACTACTTTATTTATTTGGCATATAAAAAATGCTAGAATAATTAAGGAAGACTTTATTTTAGCCCCTTTTTATTTTTATAGTATAGATGTACACATTTTGTGTACTCCCGTAATAAAATAAAAGCTAGTATTTATTCTTATTATAAATACTAGCTTTTATTTTATTTATCTTTATAAGCATTTTTTAAGCGCTTCCATAGTTATTCTTACTTCATTCATGAAACAATTATATCCCATATGCCCTATCCTAATTACACGTTCTTCCAACTCGCCCAAAGAACCACCTATCAAAATATTATATTTCTCTAATATTTTTTTTCTCACTTCTCTAGCTTTATCTACCTCAAAAGCTGTGACTGTCGTTGCAAAATCTTCTTCTAGATAGAGTTTTAATCCCATTTCTACCCCTACTCGCCTTACATACTCCGCCACTTCTTTATGTCTAACCCATACGTTTTCTATACCTTCTGCTAGTATATTATCTACAGCTACCTCTAGCCCTTTTATATCACTGATTGGCATACTATACGGATACCATTTTTTTTCTATGCAGTCTTTCCATATTGTTAGATTACAATAAAATCCTGAAATAGGTGTTTTCCTATTCTCCATAGCCTTCCATGCTTCCTGGCTAATACTCATAAAAGTTAATCCAACAGGTGCTGATACCGCTTTTTGACTGCCTCCTAATGCAATATCCACTTGCCATTCATCTAAAAGTATAGGCTCTCCTATCATAGCTGCTACACTATCCACCACTGTTAATATGCCATATTTTTTCAGCAAAGGGCAAATCTTAGATAAATCATTTAGTACGCCTGTAGGCGTATCACAATGTACTATTGTAGCGTATTTAAACTGGTGATCTTGCTCTAAAAACTTCTTTAGTTCTTCTTCATCAATTCCTTTTCTCCAACTTGATTTAAAAAAGATAGCCTCTCCACCATACATGGTTACAAAATCTGCAAATCCTTCTCCAAATATCCCATTATCTATAACCAATACTCTATCCCCTACTTCTGTAAGTGAAGCACATGCTGCTTCTAATCC
>JBOFPL010000145.1:0-3111 GCA_051659885.1 Cellulosilyticaceae bacterium | reverse complement strand
CTAATGATAAAAATAAAAAGCTAGATACAACACAGATTATTATAGCCATTATCCAAGTTATTGGAGCAATAATTGTTGCGATTATTGCCAAGCTGTAATAAAAAAAGACCAGAGGTTGCGACTCCGGTCTTTTTTTTGTGTTTTCACACGCAAAATGTGAAAGCTACGTACTAATGATAATATAAGTTTAGTATATCACTTTCTAGGAAAAAGTAAACCTATTTTAAAATGTATCCAATATTTTAGCTATTACCTTGATATATCTATTTTCCAACTAGTACGCCCCCCCTTATCCTCATAGCCTCAACTGGGCCTTTAGCTAAACCTATCATATTTCCTCGATTATTTCAATTCTCACTAAGAGGTCCTAAGAGGATTTTAACCGCATCTCTTTTTCTTATTAAAACGAGGTAACAATGCAGCAAAGGGCAGAGTGGGGCGGGAAAACTAGCTTCGGAGTGATGGGTAAAACCTCTTAGCGTAGCTTGTAGAGCTGCTTTTAGTCTGACTGTTTGAGGCGTAGCCAAATTTCAGACGTTAGCTCTGCAAGCTACACTTAGAGGTTTACCCATCACGGAGTCGCTAATTTTTCCACCCCACTCTGCCCTTGCGGACCTATTTGTACCTACTTAATTCCATTCTATTCTATGTACCTTACAAACTTAAACTGTCCATATCCTCTATAAACCCTGCTCCAAGTACTTCTCTTACATCAGCTATGGTTACAAACGCTTTGGGATCAACATTACTAATAATTTCTCTAAGTTTTGTAATCTCTTTTTGTGATACCACTGCAAAGAGCATTTCTTTCTCATCTTTTGAATACATCCCACGCGCCTTAAGCCCTGTGGTTCCTCTTGGAATTTTTTCCATAATTTCAGATGCTATAGTTTCACTTTGGTCTGAAATAATAAAGGCTGCTTTCGCATAATGTACACCTTCTAATACACTCCCAATTACTTTCGATGTAATAAAGACCGCAATAATGGCATACATGGCTTTGTTTGAACCAAAGATAAAGAAGCCTATACCTATAATAGCTGCATCAATAAAAAGCATGAGTTTTGCAATTGGGAAGTTTGGGAATTTAAATTTGATAATAGAGGCAAGCATATCCGTTCCTCCTGTTGTTCCGCCTCCTCTAAGCACTGTTCCTATTCCTAAACCTAAAGTAGCTCCTCCAAATACTCCACCTAATAACAAGTCCCCATTTACTACAAATGGATTGGGAATATACCCTGTTACAGCTAAAGCCACAGATAATCCAATTACTGCATAAAGTGATTTTTTGGCAAATTCAAACCCTCTTTGTCTAATACTAATGATAAAAAGTGGAATGTTGCAGGCTAAGTTAGTTAACCATAATGGGATACCAAACCCTATCACTTTTTTTGATACTGTTTCAATAATAATCCCTAGCCCTGATACGCCTCCTGTGACAAGTGCGAGTGGAGATAAAAACCAATTGATTCCTAATGCCAAAATGGTAACCCCTACTAAAATAAGCATTAATTCTTTTTTTGTAATTAATAATTTTTTCATGTCTCCTCCTGAGTAAGTCTTTAGTCTGCTAAATCACTAACTTGTTTTTTTGTAAACAAATAAAGGCGGGCATTTGGCCCGCGCTTTGTTTTATCAACAAACATTTTTATATTATGTAAACTTTTCTCACAGGATGTGTCTTCATGATCAGGCACATCCTGTTTTATTATAAGGTGTTTTTATGCATTAATAAATACCCTTTTAAATTTTTATACACTTACTGTTCCAAAATCTTCTATAAATCCTTGTCCTAATACTTCTCTTACATCAGCTATCGCTACAAAGGCTTTTGGGTCAATTTGACTAATGATATCTCTAAGCTGAGTAATTTCCTTTTGTGAAACAACTGTAAAGAGCATCTCTTTATCTTCTTTAGAATACATCCCTCTTGCCTTAAGTCCTGTACTTCCTCGTGGAATCTGCTCCATAATCTGTCTAGAAATTTCCTCACTCTTACTTGACATAATAAAGGCAGCTTTGGCATAATGCATACCTTCTAACACATTAGCAAGTACACGTGATGTAATATAAATCGCAATAATCGCATAAACCGCTTTATTTGCTCCAAAAATAAATAACCCCATCGTTACAATCATCGCATCTATCATCATCACTAATTTAGCAATAGGGAACTTAGGGAATTTGGTTCTAATAATAGTAGCCAACATGTCTGTACCACCTGTCGTTGCACCTGATCTTAATACTAGCCCTATTCCTACACCAAACCCTACACCTCCTATAAGCGCTGTTACAAGTAAGTCATCCTCTACAGCAAATATATTTGGTAAATAAGATGTTAATTCAATAAGAATCGTTGTAATCCCTACAGAATAAAAAGATTTCTTTACAAAAGCAAATCCTTTTTGCTTAATCGCTACAATAAATAAAGGTACATTTAGTACTAACGTAGTAACGGAAATAGGAATTGCAAAACCTAGTATACTTTTAGATACAGCCTCTATAATAATGGCAAGTCCAGATATCCCTCCTGTTACTAATCCTGCTGGGGCTAAAAACCAGTTAATGGTTAGAGATACAATCAAACACCCTGCTATAATTAGGCCCAATTCTTTCCTGGTAATCAATAGTCTCTTCATAAGTTACTCCTCGTTTTTGATTTACTCTTATGTCTTTGAACTTATGAGCTCATAAAGGTCTCATAGGACTTACTCTTAGTATGATAAGTTTACCATAATTTATGAATTAAATCTTGATTTTGTACCTATGTTTAATAAGATTAAATATTTAACCTAATTAAAATCTACAAAAAAGTTATAGTTATGAAATGTGTCCTTTTCTTAACTATAACTTTTTTATCTACTTTATGAGATTTTATAAAATGCGTATTTTAGCAATTTGCTTGAGCTGCATGTTTTTGTTTAGCTTGATCTACTTTTTGTTGCTCCGCTGCTGGAGTAGGATAGAATCCTCTTGCATGCATTTCATTAAATACTTCAAATTGAATATTGTGTTCTTTTTCTAATAGATTCATAAATGTGTCTCTTAATCCTGGATCTACACATTCATTTGCAAAAGTATTATAGAGACATGTAGCAGATTTTTCAGCAT
>JBOFPL010000144.1:0-3025 GCA_051659885.1 Cellulosilyticaceae bacterium | reverse complement strand
TGATAATCCATGCTAGCGGAAACACTATTAACATCCAGATAGGAAAAAATAGATTATAGAGTTTAACTTCTTTTTGATTAGATCCTTTCAGATTCATTTGGTCAATCACCCCAATTTTTAAATTTTTTAATTATTAATTTAAATTATAACATAGACTAAGATCAAACTTATTGAGAATATTAATCTTCTTGGAAAGCTAAGACAGATGAAGATATATCTAAAAGAAGGATAAGAAATTCCGTTGGACGGAATTTCTTATCCTTCTTTTAGATATAAAAATTTTAGGCAAGTAATTCATTAATAAGATATTGATCTATATAAGGGGCTACCATATAGATTTCTTTTTCCTCTTTTATTCTATGTTTGTTATCTAGTACAAGTGTATTAGCAGTATCTTTATCTAGATATTCGCATAGGTATACTACGTCTTCAAAACTTTTAATTTTTTCTTTATGTGTCATGATACATTTTTTAATAAGTTCACGAGTTATAAATGGTGCAATATAGACTATTTCTTCTATAGCTTGTATTAGATGGATATGATCTTCCACGAGTGTGTTTATAGTTGATTGATCTAAATAGGAAGCTCTGTACACTATGTCTTCAAATGAAGCAATCTGTATAGAGATACCTTCTTTCTTTTCACACTGCTCTTTAATGTTTATAGGTGGAATAGTTGTTTCAAGGGATTCAAATTTTTCCGAGTGATTTGGATCCGTTAATAGCTCATCTATACTAATATTTAAGGCTTGAGCTAGTTTACCTAACCTAGAAATGTCAGGCATGGTTTCACCTCTTTCCCAGCTGCTCACTGCTTGGAAACTAACAGCCATATTTTCAGCTAACTCCATTTGTGTCATATGTTTTAGCTTTCTTATTTCAGCAATTCTTTTTCCTATTTCCGCTGTATTAAACATTTCTCTCCTACCCTTTACGTTAGATTTTATAGCTAATATCTTTCTTAATTATACTCCCTTTATTCAAATACTCCTAACAAGTAGTCCTTGAATTTGAACTCAAGGATTACTTGAGTGTATGATATCCAAATAAGTAGAGGATATATTTTTAAAAAATAGAATCTGTAATATCTTTCAAGTGTATTATAAGAAATGATACACGTATCTATTTCATTTAATCAAATAACGTGCATGCTCATAATCTTTTTTGAGTACATAGATATAATAAGTATAAGCTAATTGGGCCTTTTCTCCTATTGTTCCAGTATAGCCCCTTTTAGCACCACATATTTGGGAGTTATTGCGATTAACAACTTTATAAGTATACTTAATTTTGTTTGTCTCAAGGATGTCTCTAATTTCTCCAAATCTTTGCATGGATGTACCCACATAAATTTCTTTTTTATTAAATACTGTAATCATAAATCCCCCATAAAAATAATAGTTTCGACTTAACTAATAGATTTGATTTTTGAATTTGAACTAACAAGGATAAATATTTTTGAAAAGCTATCCTATTATTTACTAGGAATAGAGCCAATAACACTATCAGATTGACTATCACAAACTATTGAAATGTAATTATGCTCTTTTGTATCTCCGATTGTAAACAGCCAGTATTCTGATGCTGTATCGCTGAAATGGTTGTAATCTTCAACATTTAGTAGACGTACAAGTTCTTTTTGGTTTGCAGGAAGTATTTCTACAGAAACAATGGAGGTATTAATATCCCGATTAGAATTACTACTAGTTTCGATATAGGTAATACAGTTTAGGTAGGCATTCCAATATACCTCATTCAGAGTTACTTGTTCAGAAATTACTGTATTAAGTTTGAGAGGAGTACTTTTTCTCAAACTTATAAAAGCAGATACAGCGATTAGTGCTAATAAGCATGATACAATCATTTTTTTCATGAGCTCATCCCCTAAAAAAATCTAATTAATAGAAATATTATAACATATTAAGACGTAAATTACGTCAAAAGCGGTACCCCTGCGGGGGATATATTATATATATGTATTACATACAATAGGGTGGGACAGTTTCGTGTCGTGTGGATAACTTTTTGGGGCAATACAAAAGAGGACCTTTTACTGGTCCTCTTTGATGTTTTTTATCTCTCTGTAGTGCCTTTGGACGGTGCGTACACTAAGCCCTAATGTCTCTGCAATGTCTTTTTGGCTGTATCCTTTTTTATAGTATATGATGATATTATTTTGAGTATCTTGTTTTTTCTGTTCCCTGCTTGTCAGTTTGTTTTCTTGCTGCCTGGCAATAACGGCTTGCTCTCGTTGTCTTCTTTTTCTCTTTTTTTCCCAGACTTTACGAGAGATGATGGATTCAAGCTGCTCTTCTTCTTCGGGTGTGATCTTGAGTAAGTTGATTAATCTTTTGTGGCTATACCGATAGGCCTGTAGTCGTAGGGCTTTATCGGGTGCATTGGTCCATTTGGTGACTTCGATTTCTGTTAGGGGGTCTATGAATTGCTGGTTTAAGGCGAGTGTGGCTGCTAAGGCGGCTGCTTTGTCTTTGGTGACGCAGTAGGTCCAATAGCGTGTTAGGAAACAGGCTAGTTCTCTACAGCCTATCATATTGCCTTGCCTAATTTTTACCAACATCTGTATATCTTGAAGTCTTTTGTGGTATAATGAAGGGGATTCATTTAAATATAAAATGTTTTCTTTTTTAGGGAACGTATACTTTGGTCGAAGTTTACGCTCCTTATGGGGAAAGGGTACTAAATATTCCGTTTGGAGGTCGTTTATGGAGTAGACTATGGGTCGATAGTCTATGACTTGAACGACCTTTCCGTTTTTACTATTGATACTTCCATCCACGCGCAGGACGCGGCTAGGATCTAGGCAGCTGGCATCGGCTCCAAGCTCTTTTAAGGCTTCAAAGAACTGATCTTCTAATCTGCGCCAGAGCTTGACGGCTTGGGCGGGGACGGGATTGATTTTCCATATGAGATAACACCCTCTTCCGCTATCTACGATAAAGGTGGGCTGAGGTATTTGTTTATCTTGAACTAAAAAGTCTATTTTACCTAGGACATAGTCCCGGGA
>JBOFPL010000143.1:0-5089 GCA_051659885.1 Cellulosilyticaceae bacterium | reverse complement strand
GATACCCCTGCTGAAGGATTTTGATGAACTTGTGAAAGAAAAGCTGCTCGCTCATTTTCTTTTAATCCATTGACGTTCTTTCCATTAATCAGAATATCTCCACTCTCTGGCACCAGTGAACCTCTTATTATATTAAACAAGGTACTCTTTCCACATCCATTCTCACCCAGGATACTTACAAATTCACCTTTGTTGATATGGATATTCAAATCACTAAAAATATTAATCTCATTCTCTGTTCCCTGATTAAAGGATTTTGATAGATTCTTTATCTCTAACATCTTTATTCTCCTTTCTCTTTAACCTTCTATCTGACGCTTTTTCTTTGATAAAAGTGTTGCTCCAAAAGTATTGTAACTAATAAAGGCTATGACAATCAGTGCATTAACTGCTCTTAAATCTGTAGCCTGTAAGCCACAATCAATAGCAATTGCTCCTATAATCTTATAGATAATCGCTCCTATAATAGCTCGCGTAGTTCCTTTTAACTTAGTATTATTTTTCAAAATGGTATCTCCCACAATAATAGATGCAAGTGCTACAACAATAATAGAAGTTCCCATTGTGATATCTGCAAATCCTTGAGACTGTGCCATTAGTCCCCCACTTAAAGCAACTAATCCATTAGAAAGCATCAATCCAATTAATTTATATTTGTTACAATCTTGCCCAAGTGATTTAACTAATGTCTCATTATCTCCCGTAGCTACAAGTAAATATCCTATTTCTGTTTTAAAGAACCAGTCCATTAATCCTTTTACTACTACCACAATAACCATTAACACAATGAGTGTATCTACCGAATCAAAGATAGAAGGAGAGTTAAACAACCCTACATTTGACTTCCCATTAATTCTTAAATTAACAGAGTACAATAAAGTCATTGTCAGAATACCTGATAAGATAGCTTTGATTTTTAATTTAATGTGTAAGATATAAGTAATCAATCCCGCTAAACTACCAAATAAAAAACAACAAATCGTACTTGTTAGAGGATCTAATCCCAAAGTTACAAATCTAGCAAAAATAAACGCTCCTAAAGGATAGGTTCCTTCTGCTGATAAATCAGGAAAGTCTAAGATTTTGTAAGTAATATAAACACCTATTGCTAATACTGCAAAAATCAATCCCTGTTCAAGTGCTGTAAGTATTAAATTCATCTTATCCTCCCCTATTCTATGACTATAGCATCCTCAAATGCTTTATCCTCTAATTTTAATCCTAATGCTTCCACAGTCTTTTTATTGACTGATTTCTCAAATGTATGCGATTGCTCTACTGGTAAATCTTTTACTTTTACACCTTCAATCAAAATCTTTTGTGCCATTTGAGCAGATTGTTTGCCTAACTCAAAGTAGTTGATCCCCTTAGCCATGAGCATTCCCTTTTCTACAAGTGTGCCATCTGCTGCAACAGTCACTAACTGATGCTCCAGTGCTAGATTCGCTACCAATTCAATTGATGACGAAACGAGATTATCGGTAATCACATATAACCCTTGGCACTCTTTGGCAATCGTATTCATAGCTTGAGGGATATCAGATGATACAGTAATTCCTACAGCTTTCAATTTAAGCCCTAATGTCTCCGCAACTTTTTTAGCTTCCTCTACTTGAATTTCTGAATTAGATTCTCCAGTATTATAAATAACACCTATTGTCTCAATACTTTCATTGATTTCTTGAAAGAGCACTAGCTGCTCATCAATTGGTGACACATCTGACACACCTGTCACCTGCTCTGTTTCTTCCCATCCTTTCACTAATTGAGAATGTACAGGGTCGGTCACAGCTGTAAACACAAGTGGTACTTCTGTTCCCTCTATCGCTTTTTTAGCCGATTGTGAAGACATCGTTGCTATAGAAAAAATCAAATCCTTTTTATCCTTCACAAACTTCTCCGCAATTAACTGTGTATTAGCCACATCACCTTGCGCATTTTGATAATCAATTTGAACATCTATCCCCAAACTATTCATTTCTTCAATAAACCCTTCTCTAGAAGCATCTAAAGCTGGATGTTCTGCTAACTGAGAAATCCCTATCTTAAGAGTTGTAGCATTAGCCCCATCTCCCTTAATCTCCACTTTTTGCCCACATCCAGTAAATACTGTACTTATTCCTAAAGATAATACAATAATTTGTTTCATTAATTTTGATTTCATAATCGTGTATCCTCCCAAATATTAAAATGATATTAGTTGAGATCACTCTGCGCAAAGTTAACTCTTTTATATTTTTTGAAACAAAAAAAATCCTTCATTCCTTTAAACCTAGCTTTTACTCAAGCTAAGCTTAAAGGGACGAAAGATTGCTCCGCGGTACCACCCTTATTATGGTGTTTTTTAGAACACCATCACTCTTCGAGGTCTAACAACCCCTAACCCTGTAACGTAGGTAAACGTGTCTATCTACTCGCCTAGCTTTTAATAGACCTGCTCCGTAGTGTATATTCTATATCCCCTCATTATTTGGCTCGCACCACCCGCCAATTCTCTGTGAATGACCAAGATATTTTTCTCTACTTCATAGCATTTGCT
The DNA here is from genome assembly GCA_051659885.1 of Cellulosilyticaceae bacterium. Classification (GTDB taxonomy): domain Bacteria; phylum Bacillota; class Clostridia; order Lachnospirales; family Cellulosilyticaceae; genus JAVVPO01. The sequence goes on along the minus strand of JBOFPL010000143.1, from coordinate 2,550 downwards.
CTTTTTTATTTATAATAGTCCCCTACCCTCATTTTGTCAACACAATTTTTCAAACTTTTCATGAATATTCTATTTAAATCTACACTTATTTTCTTCTCTACTCCTTCTCTCTTCTACATTTACTCACACTTTCTCATCCTCTAATATTTTATTACATCCACCTCTTTCTTATTATTTTTCTCTCCCTCGTATATTCCTCTTTTTTTCTCCTCATCATCCCTTATTTTCCCTAGTATCCAGAAAGTAATGTAGCAAAGGGTGGGGAGGGTATATGAAAAAATAAGCTTCGAAGCGTTTGACAAAAACTCTTAGCAGATAGGCATCAGCTGCACTTAAGTCGACTGTCTGAGGGTGCACTTCCCGAGTTTCGACTGTTAGCTGAGACCTATCTGCTTAGAGTTTTGTCAAACACAGAGTGGCTTATTTTTTCACATACCCTCCCATCCCTTGCGGACCTTTCTCATACAAAAAATAAGGACTACACATCTCTGTGTAGTCCTTATCAAAAATTTATTGTTGTGCTGCAAGTGCCTTATACATCGCAAGGCGTCTCTTAGCATCTTCCTCAGCTTGAACAAATAACACTTCACTTTGCTCTGGGAATTGTTTTGCAAGTGCAGAGTATCTTACCTGATCCATAATAAACTCTCTAAAGCTTCCTGTTGGCTCTTTTGAGTCTAAGCTGAATGGGTTTTTACCTTCTTCTGTAAGCATTGGGTTGTATCTGTATAAATGCCAGTAACCAGCTTTAACAGCTTCATCCATATTGTTGATTGAACATCCCATACCTTTTTTAAGTCCATGACTAATACATGGTGCATATGCAATAACGATTGATGGTCCATCATAGTTTTCAGCCTCTAGTAATGCTTTGATAAGTTGGTTTTTATCTGCTCCCATAGCTACTTGTGCTACGTATACATTACCATATTGCATCATCATTGTACCAAGGTTTTTCTTACCTGATCGCTTACCAGATGCAGCAAATTTAGCAATAGCTGCTGTTGGTGTTGATTTAGATGATTGACCACCTGTATTAGAATAAATTTCTGTATCAAATACAAGTACATTTACATTTTCTCCTGATGCAAGTACATGGTCAAGACCACCGTAACCGATGTCGTATGCCCATCCATCTCCACCTAAGATCCATTGTGAACGTTTCACTAAGTAATCTTTTCTTGCTTCAAGTTCTGCAAGAACAGCTTTTGCTGCTTCATCTGTGATTGTGTTATTTTCTAATACTTCTTCTACAGCTGCTGTAGCAAGTTTAGATGCTTCACCATTTTCCTTGTTTGTTAACCAATTTTCGAATGCTGCTTTGTATTCATCAGCAATATCCATTGCTACTAATTCTTTCATGCATTCTTCAACTTTGTTTCTCATTTGTTTAACTGCTAAGAACATACCATATCCATACTCAGCATTGTCTTCAAATAATGAGTTAGCCCATGATGGTCCTTGACCTTTATGGTTTGTTGTATATGGTGTTGATGGTGCTGATCCACCCCAGATTGATGAACATCCAGTTGCATTAGCAATCATCATACGATCACCAAATAATTGAGTTACAAGTTTGATATATGGTGTTTCCCCACATCCTGCACAAGCTCCTGAGAACTCAATAAGAGGTGTTTTGAACTGACTATCTTTAACTGTTTTACCTTCTGTAAGGTCACCTTTGTATGAAACTTCTTTCACTGCGTAATCCCAGTTCGCTGATTCTGCTTCAACTTGAGTTGCAAGTGGTTTCATTACAAGTGCTTTTTCTTTAGCTGGACAGATATCTACACAGTTTGCACATCCTGTACAGTCAAGTGGACTGATTTGCATTCTATATTCAAGACCTGCAAACGCTTTACCAATTGCTTTTTTACTTTCGAAAGTTTCTGGTGCACTAGCTTTTTCTTCTTCTGTAATAAGAACTGGTCTGATACAAGCATGAGGACATACATATGCACATTGATTACATTGGATACAGTTTTTAATATCCCACTCTGGAATATCTACTGCAATACCACGTTTTTCATATGCTGCTGTACCTGCTGGGAATGTACCATCTTCTCTACCATTGAATGCACTTACTGGTAAACTATCTCCCTCTTGTGCATTGATTGGTTTTACGATATTTGTGATGAACTCTGGTTCTTCAGTATTTTGACCACATGTGCAAGCTCCACAAGTCTTAGCTTCTGCCCAGTTAGCTGGTACTTCTACTTTTACGATAGCATTCATACCTTGCTCTACTGCTTCATAGTTCATGTTAACAATCTTATCACCTTTTTTACCGTAAGCTTTTTTGATAGAAGTTTTTAAGTATTCTTTTGCTTCTTCAGCTGGGATGATTGCTGCTAACTTGAAGAATGCTGCTTGCATGATCATATTGATACGTGTACCAAGTCCGATTTCTTTTGCAATGCTTGTCGCATTTACTGTATAGAAGTTAATTTCTTTATCTGCAATATATTTTTTAAGTTTAGCTGGTAATTTATCAGCTAACTCTTCTGTTGTCCATTCTGTATTTAATACGAATGATCCACCTTTTTTAAG
>JBOFPL010000142.1:0-2835 GCA_051659885.1 Cellulosilyticaceae bacterium | reverse complement strand
GAATAAATTTCAAAAAGGCTGCCTTTTAACTCCTTCGTTAAATGCAGCCTTTTAATTGGTCTAATATTTATCTAGTATTGTTCTTACTTTTCTAATTTCCTCTTCATCTGTTCGCCAAATGATATATTCTGAGAGAATAGGTAATCCCATGCTCACTTCTTTTGGTCTATAGCTCATCTGACTTTCTACTTCCTTTTTACCTGATAAGTGATAAGCTTGCGCCCCTGTCGTCTGTATCATCTCTTCGAGATTATTAGATTTCAGACCACTTCCAACTAATATCTCAACTTCATTACCCGCTCTTCTGACTAACTCTGCAAGGAGTTCTTTTCCTTGCTCACAAGTTTGCTCCTGCCCTGATGTGAGTATGGTATGAATGCCAAGTTCCTTAATTACTTCCAATGTCTCTAAGGGGTGCTTACACACATCAAATGCCCTGTGCAAAGTGATATGTAAAGGCCTAGCTAGTTCCACTAACTGCTTCATTTTTTCTATATCTAAGCTTCCATCTGGGTTTAAAACACCTATTACTACGCCCTCTGCACCATGTGCTTTTGCATCTATGACCTCTTTTTTAATTTGTTCAAACTCAAAATCCGTATAACAAAAGTCTCCAAATCTAGGTCTAATTAAAACATAAACTGGAATATTAACCTGCGCTTTCACCACATCTAATAATGCCATTGTTGGGGTCGTTCCACCAATCATTAAATTTCCACATAACTCTAGCCTGGACGCGCCTCCTATCTCAGCTGCCAAAGCAGACTCTACAGAGTCTATACATACTTCTAGTATTTTTTTCACCATTCCTATTGCCTCCTCATTTCTTAAATACTTCTAGTATTTCTACTTCTTGCAAATCAATATATCCTAATATTTCTTTATTGATAGCATTTGCTGCGACCTGACTTCCTCCTTGATATTGCTCTATTGCATTTAAAATCTCTTCATTAAGTCGCATAATCACAGCGCCTCTATGAATATAGCATGGTTCTGGGTCATCAAAAAATTGGATACTTTTTTCAATTACTATCTTCTCTCTAATAGGAATTTCTCCTATCAAATACTCTTGTAGTTTATTGTCTTTTGCAAAGTATATCCTAATATATGTTTTTTGTCTTTTGCTTTTAAATCCAAACATTTTACTCCCCCAGTCTATAAAAATATAATAAGCATTGCAAAAATCAAAAATACTACTGCATTAATCAGTTTAATAGTCGTCATATTTTTACGGATTACTTCAGAAACAACTAATACTTTTTGCCCCTTATGAATCACTAGAATGATACCGGCCAATGGTATAATCATTGCCATGACATAAACTAAAAGTGCAAAAAAAGTCATCAAACTATATGTCTCCATTTTTCTTAATAGATAAAGAATAGTTGCCAAATAAATTTGTCCCGTACATAAGAATTCTCCCGCTGAAATAATTACTCCTAAAATAAATATTCCCAAAACTGCGTACTTAGAGTGACTTTTACTTGTAAATTGTTTAATCATTTGATGATTAAACTCTCTCAGCTTTGTTGGTAATTGTAATTTAATTTTATTGTACTTTTCTTCTTTAGCTGCTAGAAAATCTAATATATTCATGATCGCTAGCCCTAATAATATAATTACAATAATTCCATTCATTAACCCTTGTATAGATTGAAACCATGCCGTATTCAATGTAGTAATCAAAGCATAACAAATGGTTCCCAGCGCTAAATAGGTAACTCCTTTCCCTAATAGATAAGTTAATCCTAATTTCAAAATAGGACTCCCTACACTCATTAAAGAAAGTAATAGTAACAGCATAGAGATTGAACATGGGTTAAACCCATTGATCAATCCTGTAAAAATGAGTTTAGGAAAATCTTTTATTGTTAAAGGTGCCACCTCTTCTTTATCTACATTGGGATTAAAATGTAGTGCTTTCCCCCCCTCAATAACCTCTACTAGTCCTTTTTCAATAGCCTCATACCCTGATAAATAGCCTTCCTGATAGAAAATAATCGGTACTTGCTGCTCATTTTCAGGGACTTGGTACCTTTTAAAATAGGCATTAATAAGCTCCGTCCCCTCCAATTCTCCTATATTATTCGTTTCAATTCGCACATCTGATACAGTTTGTTTTTCATTTTCTATCACCTTATACTGATCTTCCAATCCATTAAGTAATACCTTTGTTTTTTGACAATCTCCACAAGATACCGTATAAAAATACACCAAATAAGAGTCTTCTGGATTAATTGTATCGTCTAGCTCAATCTCAGTTATTACATCTGCAGCTTTTTCATCTCCACTATCTTCTATATCTATCTTCGCCATTAACTCAGCCTGTTCTTGAAAAAGGCTTCTCATTTTCGTTTGAATTTGTTCTTCCCCTACTAAATATTGCTCACCAATTATTAAAATGGAACTATACTGCTCTTCTTGAGTAATACCATAGCCTTCACATATTTTTTTAAAATAGTTTTGATCTTCTATTTTAAAGGTATTATAAAGTCTTAACTTATAGGGTATAGACTCTTTGAAATCTCCTACTTGTTCATTAAATATCTCATAAAACTCTGACTCTACATCACAAGCCCCACAAGGATTATTATAAAAATATAAGATTTCAACTGCTTGGCTTTCTTTGGCATAGACATTCCAACTACTTATTACTAAACAGATCATTATCAATACAGTAATTGCTCTCTTTTGCATCATTTCCCCCATATATGTATCTTTATTTTGTTTGCAAAGCTTCTACAACTTTCAATAATAATTCCGCAAGTCCCACATTGTATCCACTACATGCATATTTTACTTGTTGCTCTTTTGTCATAACCGTAGCGAGTGGTA
>JBOFPL010000141.1:0-2095 GCA_051659885.1 Cellulosilyticaceae bacterium | reverse complement strand
TTATTAAAAACGTAATTCAGTTCTATGAATCAAGTCATCTTGTAATGGTTTTCCTAATTCTACAAAGTATGCACTGTATCCAGCAACACGTACAAGCATATCTTTATAATCTTTTGGGTTAGCTTGTGCTGCCTTCATTGTTTCGGCACTCATTATGTTAAATTGAACATGCATTCCTTGTTTAGAAATATATTCATCGATAAAGCTTATTAAAATATCTCTTCCTTCAACTCCAGAAACAGCTTCTTCAGGGAATCTTAAGTTTAAAAGTGTTCCGTTGCTTGCTAAGCTGTGATTAACTTTAGAAACAGAATTTACGATTGCAGTCGGACCTGAAATATCATGAGATCCACCTGCTGTATGTACAGGTCCCATATTATCGGATATAGGTTCCATACTTTTACGTCCATCTAAAGATGCGTTTGTGTAAAGTCCCATTCCTACGTTAGCATTAACAGTATAGACACCAGGACTAAACTCTCCACCTCTAGGATTTTTTCTTCCTTTTATATGTTTACAGTAGCATTCGAACATATATTTAAATAATTCATCAGCATAATCATCGTCATTTCCATAGTGAGGAATTTTTGAACTATTTACAAGAGCATAAAGTTTTTCATGTCCCTCCCAGTTATCTTTAAGGGCTTTAAGAAGTTCGGCTCCTGTATGAGTTTTGTCATCAAATATAAGTTTTTTTATTGTAGATAACGAATCGGCACAAGTTGCAATTCCAGCACCTTGAGGAGCGGTTCCGTTATATTTAACTCCGCCTTCGGTCATATCTTTTCCTGATTCGATACACCCTTCAAAAAAGGCTGAAACATATGGAGTTGGCTTCAACATTCTATGGACTTCATCGGTTATATTTAGACAACTACATAGTTGATCTGTCCAGTATTCAAACTGCTTATCAACACTTTCTAAAACCTCTTCAAAACTTTTGTAAGTTTCTAAATTTCCAGTATCAGGCCCAATTTTTGTACCATCTAAAGTGATTCCACCATTTAAAACCATTTCCATCATTTTGGCTGTATTTACATAACCAGCATCCAACCATCCAAATTCTTTTCCAGGCAGAGATGGTTCTACACACCCAACAACACAGTAATCTCTTGCTTCTTCAAGAGTAACTCCTTTACTCAGCATAGCTTTTATAGCAGGGGCATCATTAAACAATTTAGGGTGTCCATATCCAGCTCTAATACATTCAACGGTTTTAACTTTTAATTCATAAGGGGTATTTTCATGCATACGTACACAAACCCAAGGATTCATCATTCGTGTATGAACAGACCCTTCTAACATTAGCATTGTTAAATCATTTGTAGCATCATTTCCGTTTTTATCTACTCCACCGATAGTAAGACTTTCTCCTCCAAAACCACGACCGTTTCTAACTTTAACAGTTCCTTTATCTTTTAATTTTGTAGGATTATTCATCTTAACATATTGAACTTCAATAAGTTCAAGAGCAAACTCTTTACTTAAATTATTATTATTTATATCCATCTTATAAAAAGGGTAGAGCCATTGGTCCATACGCCCATAAGATATAGAGTGACCATTTCCCTCTATCTGTATCATTGTTGTAGCAAAGTTAAATAGTTGTAAAGCTTGCCAGAAAGTTTTAGGAGTTCCAGCAGCTATAGTTTTACAATTTTGTGCCATAGTTTCTAATTCGGCTTTTCTTCTAATGCTTTTTTCTGAGAGGGCTTTCTCTTCTGCTAACTTAGCATACCGAAGGATATATTTTTTAGATGCTTCTAACATAATGAGTGTAGCATTATAATAATCTCTTTTAGAGCCATATTCAGGATCTCTTTTAGAGAGTTTTTCTAAGTGCTCTTTTACTTGTCTAATTATTCCGTCGTATCCAAGAGTCATAAGTTTATTATAATCAATTGCAAAATGACCTATTCCAGCAAAATGATAGTTGTTTGTTTGGAATATTTTTCCCCCCATGTGAGAGCCTACCTTTTGTTCTTCATCAAGTCTAGATGTGATTAAATCATTAATAGATTTTCCTCTCCAGTATTCACAAAGCTCAAGAATCTCTTTTCGCTCTTTTTCATTTCTAATATAGAATTGATCATTA
>JBOFPL010000140.1:0-2283 GCA_051659885.1 Cellulosilyticaceae bacterium | reverse complement strand
AAATGCTAGAAGAGTGTTTTGAAAGAGAAGATAATGAAGCCTTTCTAAAATTAGCAGATACTTATGGAGGGATTAGAGGGATGGAACCTCTAATGGATATGATTTTAGAAATATATACTTTTTCTAAAAGTACTATATTCCCACAAGAATGGCTAGAAGAGAAAGCAGAGCTACTTTGCCAATCGTATGAGGGCTTAGATGAGACACCTTGGGGGAGTGAACTAGCGAAAGAAATCATTTCCCAGATCAAAGATCTTGAAAAACTTTATGAAGAAGCACTTAAACTCTGTCATAAACCTATGGGACCGGCTTTGTATGAAGATATCTTAAATCAAGATTTAGTACAGATACAAGCAGTAGAAGAAGGCTCATTAAGTGAGATTATTAATAGCTTAGGCAAAATAAGTTTTGGGAGGTTACCAGGCAAAAAACAAGAATGTGATGAAAGACTCAAAGAACGGGTAAAGGGTTACCGAGATATTGCAAAAGATATTATCAAAGGCATAAAGGAATCTACAATTCCTATGCAAGATAAGACTTTAATGAGTCAAACGGCTAAGGTAGGAGAGGTCGTAACAGACTTAGTCGCATTGGTTTTAGCATTTGATAGGCGCTATGCAGAAATTAAGAAGGAAAAAGGATTAGTAGATTATAATGATTTAGAGCACATGTGTTTAAAACTTTTGATTCGTAAAGAGAAAGATGAAGATGGAAAAATTATAGTAGGCTATACTGAAACGGCTAAAGAACTAAGTGCATTTTATAAAGAGGTATATATTGATGAATACCAAGATAGTAATATGGTTCAGGAAACTCTCCTAGGAGCAGTAGCTGGAGCAAAAGAAGATGGTCCAACCAAATTTATGGTTGGGGATATGAAACAAAGTATTTATCGATTTAGGTTAGCTAATCCCCTTATCTTTGCGCAAAAATACGATACATGGCATAAGTATATTCAAGAAGGTGAGATTGTAGAGAATATAGGAACACCAGATATCTGCATAGACCTTTCACAAAACTTTAGGAGTCGTAAGAATATCCTAGAAGCTACTAATGACATTTTTGATCAGATCATGAGTAAGGCTGTAGGGGACTTAGTATATGATGAGGATGCTAAACTAAAGGTAGGTAACCACTATAAGGATGGTAATACAGCAGGAATAGAAGAAACCCTAGCAGGAGCAGTAGAACTACATTTGTTGGAAACAGATGCTGTGGTAGAGGAAGTAGAAGAAGGAGAAGACCTTAAAGCAGTAGAACTAGAAGCGAATATGGTGGCTCAATTAATAGAAGATTTACTACAAGGTAAGGGAAATCCAAAGTATATTTTTGATAAAGAAATAGGAGATTATCGAAGAGTAGAACCTAAGGATATTGTTATTTTATTAAGAGCCAAAAGTAATGCAGGAATTTTTGAGGAAACACTCTTGTCAAAAGGCATTGATGCCTATGCAGAAGTAAATAGTAGCTTCTTTGATGCATTAGAAATTCAAACGATGATAAGCTTATTACAAATTGTAGATAATCCTATGCAAGATATCCCGCTTCTGACAGTATTACGTTCACCAATAGTCGGATTAGACTTAGATGAATTAGTGCATATTAGAAAAACAAATGAAATGGGTAGTTTTTATGAAGCGCTTAGGACATATATACATGAAGAAAATGCTTCAGAATCGTTACAAGCATTTTATACTCAACTTATGGACTATAGAGAATTAGCAGCAACTATTACCGTAGAGGAACTTTTAGCAAGACTTTTTGTAGACACAGGTTACTATCGCTACGTAGGCATTTTACCAGGTGGTGCAAAGAAAAAAGCTAACCTCAGAATGTTAAGAAAGTATGCAGAGGATTTTGAAAGCATCAATCAAGCGGGGCTATTTAATTTTATCCAGTATTTAGAAAAACTTAAGCAGACTAATGCCAATATAGAGCAAGCTAAGTTAGTTGGGGCAAATGAAAATCTTGTAAGAATTATGAGTATCCATAAGAGTAAAGGGTTAGAATTCCCTATTGTATTTTTGAGTGAAACGGCAAAGAAGTTTAATAATCAGGATATCAAAAACACTTTAATTTTGCACAATGAATTAGGATTTGGTCCAAAACATTTAGACTATGAAAATGAAATTATTTTTGAAACGATGCCTTTCTTAGCAATAAAAAATAAAATTATAGCAGAGAATTTATCAGAAGAAATGCGTATTTTATATGTTGCATTAACAAGGGCCAAAGAAAAGTTAGTGATAACTGGAACAGTTAAAAATTTAGAAAAACAAATTG
>JBOFPL010000139.1:0-10587 GCA_051659885.1 Cellulosilyticaceae bacterium | reverse complement strand
AAACTACGGATATCAATATCGAAGGATCTGAGTCTTCCAATATGTTTGAAGCTATTGGCGAAGGTGCTATTCAAGGCTTACAATTAGCTCTTAATGTAGGTGCAGTACTTATTGCTTTTTTAGGTCTTATGGCTTTTCTCAATTATATTCTTGGATTTATCAATACTTCTGTTACAGATATTTTAGCTTTTGTTTTTATGCCTTTTGCCTGGCTATTTGGTATTCCCAAACCAGAGATGCATCTTTTTGCTTCCCTTATCGGAACTAAAATTGCCCTTAATGAATTTGTAGCATTTACAGAACTAGGTGAGGCACTTCGTTCTCTCACTCCACGTACTCAGGCTATTTTATCTGTAGCTTTATGTAACTTTGCTAACTTCAGTTCTATCGGTATTGCAGTGGCAGGCTTTAAAGCCTTTGCTCCTTCTCGTAGTTTAGAAGTTGCTGGATTTGGATTGAAATCTCTATTAGCAGCTGTGCTTACAACCCTTACTACTGCAGCAATTGTAGGTATGTTACTTTAATTTTTTCAAAATAAAGAAGGGTGATTCCTTTCAATTAGAATCACCCTTCTTTAACTTTTGCTAATTTTTTGTGAACTACTAATATCCTTTTATACCGTGGTAGTTCTTCTTCTGCCATTAACACTTCATCCAGCATCACACCTATAACATTAAAACGACTTATAAATTTTCTCAATTCTATTAATTAAATCTTTGGCCTCCTCTTCACTAGCTGCATAACTAATGAGATGTACCCCTTGTGGCTTCAGTGCTTCACAAACAGGTATCAGATCCTCTCTTTCACAATTAACTTGAATACATTTGCCTGCCTGCTGTATTTTTTGTAATGTAGGTATCCAATATCTTGCTGGCGGCTGTCCTGATCCATAAACCCATTGGATCCCTTTTAACTTTTCTATACGTAGCAACCTATCTAAATGTCTTAAGGCTCCTGGTCCATCCAAATGATAAATACTAGCCGGTAAATATGATATTTCATCTAATAGTCCAGGTATAACAAATTGCTCAAAATCCTCTTCTGAAATAAGACAACTAAAATCACTAGAGGTTACATACCATTCTTTTTCAGGATGCCAAATCCCCATCCAATTTGTACATCCTTCTTGCTCGTTTTTAATAATAGTATTGAGCCTCTCAAAAACTTGTTTATGTACCTCAAGCATTTCCCCAATCCGATGATTAATCACCTCAGGTGTATCCATTAGGTCCATACATAACTCTGCTGGTCCCCTGAGTGAAACTAATCCATCTGTACCTGGATGTAAATCTGTTACTCCTACCAAATAATCCCCTTTTGCTTCCTTCACAGCATACTCTGTCATCGCTTTAATACATTGCCACCATTTATTATTTTCTTCAAACTGAATAGGTGGTAATACTTTCCAATCTTTTACATGATGAAGTGCCCAACTCGTTTCTTCTCCAAATGCTATCTCACATCCACAAATGGCACCCAATATATCCGGTCCTAAATTAGGATTAATAACAGGAAAAGCTTCTCCACCATAATATGTATTTTTCATATTTTCTTTTGAGCTTTTAACGATATACTCCATGTTATACCAACATTCTTCTATTGTCGTAGGCCTTATTATTCTCGTATTTGCTTGCTTTTGTTTAGGTGCATAAATACTCACTAAAGGTCTATCATGATTCTCCATTTCCCAATATTCAAGCCATCTTTGTTTTAAATAATCTTCATTTTGATTAATCATCTTTTTTCTCCTATTTATAGATTTAATCTGCTATTAATATTTATCCTTTAATAGCTCCAATCATAACACCCTTTACAAAATATTTTTGCAAAAATGGATAAATACATAATATCGGCAAAGTAGAAATAATAATTGTACAATACTGAACTAATTCTTTATAATAACTTTCTTCCAACATATTGCTCGCCGTAATAGGTGCAGATCCATCCATTGTTTGATTCATCATTAAAATTTCTCTTAGGAAAAGTTGAAGTGGGAATAGCTTTCTGTCTCTTAAGAATACACTTGCATTAAACCATGAATTCCAATGTCCTACTCCATAATATAAAACCATGACAGCCAACACAGGTTTAGACAAAGGAATAATAATTTTTGAAAAAATTGTCCAGTCACTCGCACCATCTATTATTGCCGACTCCTCTAAATCCCTAGGAATAGCTTGAAAGAAAGTTTTCATGATAATCAGATTCCAACTACTAATTGCACCTGGTAGTAAGATTGCCCACACAGTATCATACAACCCTAATGTTTTAATTACAAAAAACATAGGAATTAATCCTCCACCAAAAAACATAGTTATGGTAATCATTACAAGCATAATAGTCTTAAGCTTAAAATAACTCCTCGTTACTACATATGCCCCCATCGCTGTAAGTACTAAATTAATCAAGGTTCCAATAACTACATAAAAAATAGTATTTCTATATCCTATCAGAATATTAGGATTGTTAAAGGTCAATATATATCCCTGTAAAGTAGCCTCCCCAAGTGGTTTGAATAATAAACCCGTATGCTTCATTAATAACTGTGGATTACTAAAAGATGCAAAAACAACATACAGCAAAGGATAAATACACACGATCATAAATATACCCATCATTAAATAATTACATCCATCAAATATTTTTTCTCCTATACTTTTCTTTACTACCATCGTCTCCACCCCCTACCATAAACTGGTCTCATTAACTTTTTTACTAATTTTATTGGCTGCTAAAATTAAAGCAAAATTAATAATTGAATTAAATAGCCCAATAGCTGCACTATAACTATAATTAAATTCAATAAGACCTTTTCTATATACATATGTAGAAATAACATCTGCTACTTCATAAGTTAACGGATTATACATAAGAATTATTTTTTCAAATCCTACAGACATAATTTGGCCCATTCTTAAAATGAGCATAATCACAATTGTAGGCATAATAGAAGGTAATGTTACATTTAAAGCTTGCTTAAATCGATTAGCTCCATCTACCGCTGCTGCTTCATAGAGCGTAGGGTCTATAGAGGATATAGATGCAAAATAAATAATAGACCCCCAACCAAATCCTTGCCAAATATTAGAAGCTATGTAGATAGTTCTAAAATATTCTGGTCTAGACAATAAACTAATTGCTTCTTTTCCAGTAACGAGTGTATATAACCAAGTAATAGGTCCCGTAGATCTAGTAAAAGTTAAGATTAAAGAACATATAACTACCAAAGAAATAAAATGAGGCATATAAGTAACTGTTTGAGTGATTTTTTTAAATTTTTCACTCTTTATTTCATTCAGTAAGAGTGCAAATATAATAGGCACTGGAAATCCAAATAATAAATCATAGAAACTCATTAAAAAAGTATTTCTCATCAACCTCCAAAAATGCACATCATTGAAAAATGATATAAAGTGGTCAAATCCTACCCATTCGCTTCCTAAAAAACCCTTACTGGGTACAAATCGTTGAAAGGACATCACCACTCCATACATTGGAAAATAATGAAATAATATATAATAAATAATCACAGGAATAGCCATTATATAAAGTACTGGATGTTTTCTTATATTATTAAATATCCCTTTTATAAAACCTTCTTTTGGCTTAATTATACTTATTTTTTCCTCTTTTATAACTTCCATCATAATCCCTCCTTTTAATAGCAGGAATGTAGATTACCCTTTTCTACACTTCCTGCTATCCTCTAATTATCTTGTCAAATATCTCTCATAAGCTTGTTGCCTTATCTCTATAGCTCTATCAATATTCATTCCCTTTATTTTTTCCACCATTGTATCAAAAGATGCTACTGGTTCTACCCCTGTAATCATCTTCAATACCATCTCATCTGTATAAGTATTAATTTGATTCATGATATCTGAAAGTTCCCTAGATTCATCTGTTGTTAAAGTCACCCAATATGGCATAATCTCCGACATATCTGTGTTATTTTTCCAGTTATCCCATGATTGTACTACTACAGGATAATCATATTGTTGTTTTTCCATTTCCTCTTCCCACATAATCTGTAATGGATTGGCAGTATATCTATCTCTTGCAATTCCATAGTCAAAATCTGGATTCTCCTTCATAAAACTTGAGAATACTTTTTTACCATCTTTCATTTCCCATAACACATTACCATCTTCTAATTTTTCTGGCCCCCAAGCTGTAAGTTGTTGAGTTTCTGGCATATGTAGATAGTCTACAAATTTTATAGCTTCTACAGGATTCTTACAAGTACTTGTCACAAACCATCCTGTTCCTTCTGGGGAAGCAAGCTGACCTATTAGCTTTAGAACATCATCTTCATTTTGTCTTAAATATGGTACACCCATACTTGAAAACTTAGGATCTTCTATCCCTCCTATTTTATCATTTGTTATAAGCTCCCATCCTCCACATTCAGAGACTGCTGTCTGACAAGCTCTAAATTGTTTCAAAGAATCTGCATAAGTTAATGTTGCTAAATCTGGTGAGAAATATCCTTTTTGATACCAATCAGCCATTCTCGTTAAGAACTCTTTAAATTCTGGCTGCGTTCTAGCATACATCGTTTGGCCATTTCTAACAAAAAAACCATTGTAAGTCACATTAAATCCTGGAGCTAAACGATGTATTGAATCCTTAGAAATTCCTAAAGGTGAACTAATACCATTTTCTTTAAATACCTTAAGGGCATTATCGAACTCATCATAAGTATTAGGTATTTCTAATCCATACTTTTCTAATAAATCTTGTCTAATAACTAGCCCACCATGTACTCTTCCTTCTAAAAATGGCGGGTTAACCATCGTTCCAAAACGGATGATAGTCCCTTTGTCGGATCGAATTTTCTTTTGAATATCTTCATCAAATTGAGACATGAGTTGTAAATAATTAGGTGCATATTGATCAATTAAATCATTCATATTTAGAAGTATGTCATCATCAATCGCTCCATCTACCCCCCCTGGATAATTACTATCAAACATTCCTGTTCTTGCAAATAAGTCTGGATAAATACCAGATGCTAAAGTAGTATTAAAAAATTCCTGGCTAGATCCTCCAGATGGATGCATAAATTCTAATTTCAATCCAGTCTCTTCCATCATTTGTTTTGTAACAGGATGTTCTGTATAAGAATTATAAATCTGTTTTGCACCCGTTGGCATATCCATATAAATAGTTAAAGTAATATCCTTATCTGTAATAGGCAATGTATTTGCTTCTGCTCCACCTGCATCTGCTAGTTTATCCGTTTGAGTCGTATTTGTTTCCGAGGTTGTAGTATTTGAATTTGTATCCTCCTTCTCAGTTTTTGAGCATCCTGTTACAGACACTATCATTCCTACTGCCAACAAACTACTTAAACACTTCCTATAAAATTTTTTCATTATTATTTCCCCCTGATATATGTTTATTTAAAATATGTTAAGTATTCTTTATTAGCCTCAAACATCTCATCCACCATTTGTTGTATCTCTTGCATAGAAAGAACTGCTGATGTTAGTGGATCAAATAAAATAGCATGAAATACTTTTCTTCTATCTCCTTCTATACATCCTTGAATAGCTAGTTCTTCACATCTTGCACTTGTATTCACTAATATTGCTAAATTATCCGGCAAATCCCCTACATAAATAGGTTTAAAACCATCTTTGCATGCTATAATAGGAACTTCCACACAGCATCCTTCTGGCAAATTAGGAATAAGTCCTGTATTAAGAATATTTCCATTGAACTCAAATGGAGTATAGTCACCTAATATAGCATTGAAAATATACGCTGCATATTCCTTTCCTCTAGTTATGTCAATTTCTTCTTTGCTTAACCATTCCTCGATATCCTCCATCCATGTATCTTCACGCTTTAAGTATTCATTTAATATGTAAGCATACTCCCCTGGATTCCATCCTGTTCCCTTTATGCAATACTTATCAATTAGATCCTGCCTCTTTCTAAACCATGCATTATATTCTGAATTATGCCCTGATGATTCTGTTACATAATAATCTAAATGTAAGTACATTTCATTTCTAACAATCTCTTCTTTATAAATTTCTTCTTTCATTATTGATTTTTTGATAAGGGGATATGCATTTTTTCCATTCCATTTGTATTGTAAATAAAAAGCTTGATGATTGATTCCTGCACAAGTATATGTAATTTCGTCCATAGGTGCTCCAATAAATCGAGCTAACATTTCAGCAGTTCCTTGTACACTGTGACAAAGACCTGTAATCTTTACCTTTGTTTGCTTTTGTAAATAGCCACACAACATCGCCATTGGGTTTGTATAATTAAGTACAATTGCCTCAGGACAGTATTTTTCTATATCTCTACAAATTTCTAACATTATAGGCGCTGTTCTTAAAAATCTAAAAATCCCTGCTGGCCCTCTAGTATCTCCTACATTAATATCTACCCCATATTTTTTTGGAATTTCTATATCTGTTCTAAAAACCTCAGGTCCACCTGATAATATAGTAATCAGTACTCCATCTGCCCCCTTTAATGCATCTTCTCTACTCCTAGTACTTACTACTTTAGCTGTATAATTCCCCTTTTCAATAATTTTTTTTACTGCCTTTTCGATATACTCTAACCTTTTTTCATTAATATCCATCAAACATATTTCCACATCTCTAAACTGTTCAAATGTCAGGATATCTTTTACTAATGTTCTGGTAAATCCAAAGCTACCTGCACCAATAAATGTGATTTTCATTTTGTCACTACCTCCTAATTAATATGAATTTAATTATTTTTTTATAGTCATAATTCCACCTACGTTAGTTTTTTGCTCTTTAAAAGTATAATTTTCACCCTATTAAACCTAATTTTTTGTTTTAATTATTGTGCATATGTAATTATATTGCTACCTATATTGAGTTAGTACTAAATTTTAAAAATAGAATTTAATACTCATAAAAAAAATACAAGTACCTTTTTATGGGATACTTGTATTTTCTATTTTATTCCACTTTTTCTTTAGCTGCCGCTGCCGCCATTTTTCTCATCTTTTCTTTTTCTAAAGACATTTCTTCTACAGTCTTTGTTTTCAGCCTAGCTGCCCCTTGATTTTCTCTAGTTAGAATTAAATCTCCTTGTTTCCATTTTTCTTTAGCTTCTGCTATATCCTCTTTATATTGAGGTAACCATTCTTCTCCTGCTATTAGCATTTCATCTATCATTTGCCATACTTCTGGCGGATTACATACAGCACCTGTTAGTGGGTCCATAAGTGCTGCTTGTTTAAGCAAATTTGCATCTCCTTTTACAGCTGCTTCTACTGCCATACGTTGTACCCATACACTTTGTGAACAAATAGCTGCACACCCCATTGGTAAATCTCCTACCTGTGGGATAGCTATTCCATTCCCATCTACATAACAAGGTACTTCCACTACACAATCTTCTGGCAGATTAGTAATACAGTTATTATTAATCACATTAAAATGTCCTCTATATACTTTTCCTGTTTCAAGCGACTCTACAATATAGGACCCATGTTCTTTTCCCCTTTGACTCCCATCATACACTTTAGCAGGTTCTTTGAGCCAATTCGGAAAATCTGTTTCAAACCAATTTCTTCCCTCAGTACACACACGTAGATACCCACCAGTCTCACCATTAATCCAGCACCCTAGATCAATCCACTGCTCAATTTCTTCAGGTCTTTTTCTATACCATGCAAGATATTCTGAAAGATGCCCATTGGATTCTGTTGAGTAGTACCCAAACCGCTTCATCATATCAATTCTTACTTTTTCTTCCTTCGCATAGCGTTCATGCTTTAAAAATCCCTCTAAGATTTTATCTTTAAGCTCTACTCCATTATGTTTCGCTGATAAATACCATGTTTGATGATTAAGCCCTGCACAAATGATATCTACTTCTTCATACTTAAGTCCTAATATCTCTGCAATTTGTTCATGTCCATGAATTACTCCATGACATAATCCTATCGTTTTGACTTTCCCATATGTATTACATGCCCATGTAACCATTGCATTCGGATTAGAGTAATTAAGATGTAATACATCTGGATGTGCTACTTCTCTCATATCTTTACAAAAATCCATCATTGCTGCAATTACACGTTGTCCATACATAATCCCTCCTACACATAATGTATCTCCTACGCATTGATCTACACCATATTTAAGTGGGATATCCACATCTGTTTGAAAAGCTTCTAATCCACCTATTCTTACACAGTTAAAGATATATTTTGCATTCTTAAAAGCTTCTCTTCTATCTAATGTAGCCTTAATCTTAATATCTATCCCATTTTCATCTAAATCCCTTTGACAAAGCTGTGTTACCATTGATAAGTTATGCTCATTGATATCTGTAAAAGCTACTTCAATATTCCTAAATGCTTCTACTGACATAAGATCTGTAAATAATTGACGTGTAAAACCTATACTCCCTGCCCCTATAAAGGCAATTTTGAATGACATATTTATTCCCCCTAGTAATCTTATACTATTACTATACCAAACTCTCTTACTCTAAGTGGAAATTATCCTATCCCTTCTACCAAAAAAAGAAATATATTATGACATCTATTTTCTATGTTATACTAAAAGTATTCTACTTCTAAGGAGTTTAAATATTATGCCAACCACCCTATCCAGTCTCTACGATTTAGCCCATCATCATTGTTCCTTCAGTGTTAATAAATACTACAACCAAACATTCTCTTCATTTCAAATGAATGAACATGCTCATCCAGAATTTGAATTCATGTATATCACAAAAGGTAACTGTACTATTAGCTATACTCTTCAAGGCATACACCTCAAACACAAGCTCAAGCAAGGCCAATGGATTTTTATAGATGGGGGAGTCTCACATTTACTTACCATTCATTCTAGTACACCTTGCAAAATTTTAAACCTAGAAATCAGCTTACATGCTACCCCTTCTTCCTCCACTACACTTACATCTCTTCTAAAAGAATCTTCCTCATTTATTGATTTTTTAAAGGAACACCAATCTGTTATTTTATCTAATAATGATTCTGATAGTACGCCTATCTATGATAGCCTATACAATATCCATACTTATCTTCATAACTATTCCAAAGAGTCTCTTCTTGTCTCACTTGAAATTAGCAAACTTCTTCTTCATCTGGCTCATCACGTCACTACTCCCCAACGCTATACACCTGATTTATACTATGTACAAAAAGCAACTGCCTATATTGATGAATACTTTAACCATTCACTCTTTATTGCAGATATTTCTAATTATGTAGGAATTTCAGCCGCTTATTTACAAAGACTTTTTACTAAACAACTTAATCAATCTATTATAGAATATATAACTTATAAGAGAATTGAGAAAGCTATTCTTCTCCTTTCCCAAACTACACTGCCAATTATAGATATCGGGATAGATGTAGGCTTTAATAGCCGCCAACACTTCACCCATACCTTCAAGAAAATAGTAGGTATCTCTCCCAAGCAATTTCGCAACCAAAAAGATCATCTTGAGATTCCATTTACACAGTTTCATACTCCATGTTAAACAATTTTATTTATTAATTTTTTTTGCTATAATAATGGCTACTATGACTAATTCAATAGAGGTGTCTTATGGAATATATACAATTAGGTAAAAAAGCCTTTGAAGAAGAAAAATATCTGAAAGCCCTTAACTACTTTACTAAAGCTTATGAAGATGATGGTGATTTAGAAACACTATTAGATATAGCGCTTACTTATCAATCTCTAGAAGATGAAGAAAGTGCTCTAGCAGCTTATCAAGAAGCTTTAGAAATAGATGTTGAAGAATGCCGTGCTTATTATGGCTTAGCTACTATTTATGATGAACAAGGTGAGTGGGAGCAAGCCATCTTGTGCTATAAAAGAGCAATTGAAATTAATCCCCTTTATGATAGAGCTTACTTCTTTTTAGCTGATGTTTATGACAATCTTAATGATAAAGAAAATGCTATTTATTATTATAAACAGCTGCTAGATCTCGTTCCTCACGACTTCTGGGGACTAACTAATCTAGGTTCAATTTATGAACAACTTGATATGTTAGAATTTTGTTTTAAGATGTTTAAATCAGCTTTAGATATTCACCCTAATCATTACATTGCTCTTTTCAATATGGGGGTGATTTTAGCTAGATTAGGTAAAACAAAAAAAGCTATTTCTTATTATCAAAAATCACTTACTATTAATCCTCACTATTCCTACCCTTATCTTAATCTTGCTGTTCTATATAAGGATAACGGGGATATTTCTCTAGGTATAGAAATTCTTTCTGAGGGTATATTAGCTAATCCAGAAGAAGCTTTTCTCTATTATAATAGAGCTTGTTTTTATGTTTTATTAGATGAGATTCAGCTTAGTAAGCAAGATTTAGAGTCTGCTATTACCATTTATCCTAGATTTTTAGAATACGCAAAAAAAGATGAAGATTTATCTAATATTCTTCCTTTACTCTAGTATGACACTTATTCTATAAATAATTTAATTGAGAGGGTTTGTTCATTCTTCTTTCTGGTAATAATAAACTCAAACCTTATTAAAAAATTTGACTAACTTCTTAGTCATTCGTGAGAAGAGGTGCTCCCTTATA
>JBOFPL010000138.1:0-2825 GCA_051659885.1 Cellulosilyticaceae bacterium | reverse complement strand
AGAGCTTGTAGACAAGACAATAGAATAAAAGAACTAGAAGAAGAAGTTCATAAATTAAAAAATGAAAACTCAATAGCTAAAAATGCTAGGGGAGCAGGTAGAAAATCTTTACTCAGTGATAAAAAAGATGAAATCAAGCGTCTTAGAGCAGAGGGGATTAAGATAAAAGAATTAGCTGAACGCTATAATTGTAGCACTGGATTGATTCATAAATTAATAAATGAATAACCTGTACGCATAGTCTATTTAGGTAAAAGAAATTTAAGAGAGCCATAAGAAACTATCCAATTAAGGGAAGGGGTCTGTTAGCTAAAACTAATGCTATTAGAATAGGTCAAAACATGCTATACTGAGATAAAAGTTTTATATTTCAGAATTAACAGGCAAAAGGAGGGGTTGTTTTGCTATCAGTACCTGAAAGGGTTTATGGATTATCACTTTTGTGGAAAGAAGCAGAATATAATTTTTGCTTCTGGGATAAGTGTAAGGATGTAGATTGGGATTTAGAGTACAAAAAATATCTCCATCAAATTTTAGAAGTGAATGATGATTTGGAGTATTATGCTTTACTCATGAAGTTCATCGCATTACTTAAAGATGCTCACACTTATGTCGTAATGCCTGAAAGTATTAAACCCGAATATCAAGTGCCTATTGGTACAACCTATATTGAGGGAAAGCATATTTTGGCCGAATTACCTAAATCATGTGGGATAGAGCCCTATGGAGAAATTTTAGCTATAAATGGACTAGAGATTGAAGCATATCTAGAGCAATATGCATATCCATATATATGGCATGAACTACCTGACGGTAAGTTTAGATATGGACTATTAGGATATGTAATTAGTTGTTGTGAACAAGGAGAAATTATAATAGAGACAAGTAATGGTAGCGTAGTATTTTGTAAGGGTGAGTATGATGATAATGTAGAAATGGTTGGTGGACATTATTTAACTCATTCAAAATATAGAGAAGCAAAAACATATTTTGATTCAGATACTATGCGTATTAAAATAACAAATCAAGGAATCGGAATCATTGATTTATTTACCTTTGGGGATAATACACTGCAACAACAAATCTTAGATCAGTTAACAGTATTACAGGAGTGTAAAGGATTCATTATTGATATTCGTGATAATAATGGTGGACGTGATGCAAATAGTGATGCAGTAATACAAGCATTTGTCGATCAAGAAATAGAAAGACCTTATTCAACAACATTAATTCATAATGCCTCATTTAAAGCCTATGGACAATATCGAGACATTGAAACTATGGATTTATCAAACCCATGGAATAAGAAAATTTATGATGCATGCACTCATGGACTTTATGAGAGTGAAAAAGAATTTATTCCTCGCACAAACTATCCGATTCACTTACTTACACAGCCTATTGTTATATTGTGTAATAGTGGGACAGCTTGTGCTGCTGAATGTTTCATTCTTGCTATGAAGTCAGTTAACCGTGCAACAACTATAGGTTCAAGAACCTTTGGCTCTTGTGGGCAGCCTTATATGGGTAGTTTACCAGGCGGAGGAAATTATGGTATCTGTACATCTCGAACGTATTTACCTAATGGTGAAGATTTGACTAATAACGGAATTACTCCTGATATCTGTGTAGAAATAAGTGTAGAAGATCACAAAAAAAGTTTTGATAGTGTAATGGATAAAGGGCTACACATTCTAGAGGAGTTATGTAAGTAGTAAATAGCTTATACTTATACATAAAAAGTTTAATTTAAACTAGATACTTTTATACTTCAATTAAATAATTAGTTATTTTTCATAAAGTTCCCCTAATATTTAAACCACTTAAATATTAGGGGGACTTTTTATAGTCTATATTAAGCCCATTAAATTTTACTTATTATTTATTAGACGAACTATGGTAGGCGGCTACCCTTGCTAACCAGGCTGATAAGCCAAGAACTTTTTATCCTTGGGCGTGCTTTTGAACCTATAGGGGTCGGTGCCTATGCTAGGTGCTTGTTTGTTTAAGCAACTGGTATAGGCATGGCCTCTAGGACGATACCAAGTATTTCTCATTGGATTTAGATAATAATTAGGGGAGGTGTCTACTCATGAGCGGAGAGAATGGGTAGGCATCTCCCCTCGGCATTTGGCTGGCGCTCGGGTTCGCTCGGGTACTGTCTATGAAGTATCGAAGGAGCACAGGGTGAAGCTCATCGGGAGTATTCGCAGTGTTGTATTGCAAATACTCTCGGGGAGAAGAGCCTTGTGCGGATTCGTTACGGAGTAGATAGGACTCGTGCGAAATCGGACGGGTGGGCTTCGGGCATCTGCACCTAGACTCTCGCAGTAGTTTTTGGCGGACAGCCTGACGGACTTAGCCCTTGAGGGCTAGTGTTCCGTCCTATTCCCGTGAAGATGACTTGCTCAATCGGCGTAAAAGTGCACTACCTTTTTACTAAAAATGCCTGAAATCAGAGACGCTCGTACATAAACGATAGAAAAAATTCATAAGGTATAGGATGCTAGTTAACTGCCTTATTTGTTGCAACAAACAAGTGTTATAGGATAGAGCAGCTATGCTGAAAATAGGCTTGATAGTCTATAAAAAGGGTTTAGGGGGTGTTTTATGGATTGGAAACAGATCAAAAAGATTGATGCACATGTACATTTATTACCACCAGAATCTTTGGCTATGAAGCAAGTATATGAGCCAGATTGTTGGGGACATGCCGATGTAACAAGCTATTTAGCAATAATGAAAGAATATAATGTGGCAAAAGCTATTTTAGTGCCAATTAATGAGCCACATACTTATTATGAAAATGCTCATAAAACAAATGA
>JBOFPL010000137.1:0-25606 GCA_051659885.1 Cellulosilyticaceae bacterium | reverse complement strand
TAATTTATTAGATTAAACATAAAAAGATTGAACAATAATTGAATTATTGTTCAATCTTTTTATGTTTAATCTAATAAACCTCTTTTGCTACACTAAGTCATTATAGGCTCATAATTTTTACTATTGATTCTTTTAGTTTAGATGATGAAATTTTAACCTGTATAACTCCCTTATCTTTTGTTGATGAAATAAATACTACTAATCTTCCATTATGTGTCCGGCGATAATTACAGCTATATGGTGTATAGTCAGCTAAGTTACCATTTTCTATTCCCATTAATGTTCCTGGCCCATTAATCTCTACTGTTAACATATTCTCTGCTGTTATTACTCTATTCCCCTTATCATCTACAACATTCACTTCAATATGTGTCATATCTTGTTGATTTGCTTGAATTTGTTCTTCATGAACACATGCATTTATTTTAACAGGTGCATTAGTTGTCTTTATTGTATATTCACTAACTATTCTATTTTCTTTATAGCCTACTGCTTTAATTTCACCTACTTCAAACGATACTTTAAAAGGTATGTATAATAGTTCTTTGAAATCTTTTAAATGTTTAGTTTCAATTAATTTATTATTTATATATAGTTCTACTTTATCACAGTTGGTATAGCAATTTACATTAACAACTTCCTTGTTACAATAATTCCAGTTTTCATAATACTCATGATGATAAGCTATATCAATATTGCCATAAGCTGTTGCAAGATGTACCATAGGTTCTTCATTCCACCAGCTTTTTCTTAGGTAATAACTAGCCTTTTCATTAGCTCCTATATCTAGCAAGCCTGCTCCTGACCCATGGTATGGCCACCCACTGGTTTCACCCAAATAATCTATTCCTGTCCATAAGAATTGGGATGGGATATAATCATTCTCTTTTACAGCTAACCAAGCCTTCTGTCCATGACCATTTTCACTTCCTATCAGGATGCGTTTAGGATATGTCTTATGATCTTGTTCATAAAGATGCTCTTTATAATTATATCCTATTATATCTACTGCATCCGTTAATCCTGTAACATGAGACAACTCTGGAAAAGCACTTGCTAATGTTACAGGCCTTGTTTCATCACATTCCTTTACTATCTTTGTAAGCTTTTTCGCTATAGTAGTTAATCTCTCTGCATTTGGTTTATTAGGATTATATACTCTTTCTTGTGCTGGTTTATTATGGTCATTATTACCAACCATTTCTTTAAAATAAGGATGACAATAAGGGTCATTTGGATAATCTATTTCATTCCCTATACTCCACATAATAATGGACGGATGGTTTCTATCTCTTAATACTAATTCCCTTAAATCTCTTTCATGCCATTCTGGAAAATCTTCTGCATAGCCATAGTGAGCGGGTGGGTATACATTGTGTCCAATATGCCATTTATTTTTTACTCCTTCCCACTCATCAAAAGCCTCATCATCTACTAAAAATCCCATCTTATCACATAGATCATATAGTTCTGGCATATGTGGATTATGGCTCATCCTAATCGCATTACATCCCATATCTTTTAATTTCTTCAATCGACGTTCCCATACTTTAGGACGAACTGCAGCCCCTAAGCATCCTGCATCATGATGTACACATACCCCTTTAATCTTCATATTTCTATTATTTAAGAAAAATCCTTTATCTGAATCAAATCTAAAAGTACGAATTCCTATAATTGTTACTTCCTGATCTATGATAATACCATCCTTTATGATCTCTGTTAGTAACTTATATAAATAAGGTTCATCTGGAGACCATAATTTTACATCAGATACTATCATATCACTTTCCATAATCCGTCTTTCACTACCACCTATTATCTGCTTAACCTCATTACTAACTAATACTTTTTCCCCATCTATTAAATTATGCTTAATTGTTACTATTTCTTCTTCATTTGTATGATTAGTAACAGTAACTTTAGTGTTAATAATACTTTCTTCTTTTTCCGCTACAGGTGTTGTAACAAATACCCCATATTTATCTATACAAATTTGATCTTTAATTTGCAATGTTACTTTTCTATAAATTCCCGAACCAGTAAACCACCTTGAATCTGCTTCATATTTATGATTGACACGTACTGTAATATTATTAGGTATTTTACCAAAACAAACAAAGTCTGTAAGATCATAAGTAAAGGCTGTATAACCATTGGGGTGCTTTCCTAAGTAATAACTATTCACCCATACTTCAGAATTATTGTATACTCCATCAAATGTGATATACACTCTCTTTCCTTCATCTTCTTCTGATAGTGTAAATGACTTTCTGTACCACCCTATTCCTGCTGGTAAATATCCTGTACCACTAGAATGTTTTTCACTAAAAGGTTCTGTTACTGACCAGTCATGTGGCAATACAACATTTTGCCATAAAGAATCATCAAAATCTTTGAGCCATGCTTTAGGCTCATCTCCTCTATAGAATTTCCAACCTAAATTTAAATTCATTAACTCTCCCCCTCTATATTATCATTTTAATACAATTGTACTAATTGACTCTGCTTCTAAATCAATTATCTGTTCATTATTATAATTATTACTATATGTACACTCTAAGTCTTTTTGTTCCGTTGTTGTGTAAATATCTATTTTATTGAAATCTTTTTCTGTTCCTAAATCTAACTGGAATTCCCTCTTTTCCCCTCTATTAATAATTACAATAACTAATTCATCAGGTCCTTTAAAAGCCACTGTCTTTAAATCGTATATGTCTTTATAATTATGTTTTACAAAAACTCTTTGATACCCAGGTCTAATAAATTTTGTGAAATTACCGTATCCCCATAGACGTTTTGCTGGTCTATAGGCTTTTTTATCTTTATTAACATAAATAACTCCATCTCTATACTCACCTGGTGAAATAGCTACCCATGTCTGCCAAGATACTACATCTAATATGGTCAAGTCATCAAATACTTCTTCTGCTAGATTAAAAGCAGAGTCCATAGTAAAATCTCTACCATTTACCATTTCGCACCATTCACTCATTCTAAGCTTTACATTAGGAAAATTAGTATCCATCCACAGTTTAAAATCTTTTTTTGTAGAGGCTTGTGTCCAATAGGAGTGATTATCTATTGTAGTAAAATGTTCTTTTAATTGTTCATCTCTAAGTATAGCTGACACATATTCTTTTGTCTTGCCCCCCCATTCTCCACTCTCTGGACCAGATAACTCTACTTCTCTTAATGTTTCTCTTTTCTCTAACTCAGTAACGAATACCTTATAGATATCTACTATCTCTTTAGTCTCATAATGTCCCCCCTCTTGTCCTCCAGACCACCCCCATTGAGGTTCATTAATCGGAGACACATATTTGACCGGTATCCCTTCCTGTACAAAATGTTCTGCTACATCCAGTATATAAGTGGCAAAATCCTCATAATTTTGAGGATCTAAATTCCTTACTTCATCTTGTGCTCCATGAGCCATACCGCTAATAGTCAACCTTTCTAATGGACTATTAGAAAATAAAATAACCTCTTCTACTCCCAATTCTACAGCTTCATTCAAAAACCATACTGCCTTAGCATCCCTATCCCAATCATATTCAAATGGTGCTACTTCAAAGCTTTGTGCCCTTCTATCTTGATCATTAATTTTACTTTTTCCCGAAGTAGATCCAGCTCCAATATTATAACGATAACTCGTCAATCCAATCCCTTGTTCTTTGTCAAATAATAACTTAGCTATTTCTTCTCTAACAGGTTCACCTTTACCATTATAAGGTTGATCCCAGCCTCCAACATATTGACTCCACCATGCTCCACTTGTTCCAAAACTCTCTATTGTTTGATATTTAATCTGTGTATCAATACTCATCTTGGCGTATTGTTTTTCTACTATTTGCACGTCCTGTTCACTCCCTACTTTACTATTTTCAATCACTTCTTCTTTATAATTACACCCCGATAAAACCATTATTCCTACTATCACTACACTAAAAAATGCTAAAAAAACTTTCTTGTATTTTATATACTTCTTCATATTAACCCTCTACTTTATTTATCCTATTAATTCAGAGAACACTTGTACTATCATAACTTATTTTTAAGTACAACAGTACAAGTTAATAAATGTGTATACTACCCTACAATCCCTGAACGTTCTAAATTCTCTACTAATTTCTTCTGGACTAGGAAGTACACAACAAGCAATGGAATTAAGTAAATAATTGCTGCAGCCTGCTTTACTGCATCAAATGCAAAGGTATTTACTGTTGGTATACCATACCATTTTTGTAACGCATCTAGTACAAATTGTGTATTACTTGTATTAAATGAATTCATAAGTTTAGTTGCTAAGTATGGGCCATCTGGATGGAAATAGTTTGTATAATATGTATCACCATAATTCCATACAAATGCTAATACCCCTACTGTTAAAATAGATGGCATAGCATTTGGAAGCATAATTCTAAAATATGTCTTATAAAATCCACATCCATCAATTAATGCTGCTTCTTCTAATTCATTTGGCATACTTATAAAAAACTGCCTAAATATGAATACAAATAAACTCTGATTGATTCCAAAACCTAATAATGCTATAAGATATAAAGTATACGGATTATTAATCAAAT
The DNA here is from genome assembly GCA_051659885.1 of Cellulosilyticaceae bacterium. GTDB lineage: Bacteria > Bacillota > Clostridia > Lachnospirales > Cellulosilyticaceae > JAVVPO01. Next base: position 21,017 of record JBOFPL010000137.1, on the reverse strand, counting down.
CCACTGTAGATCCTGTTAACAAAGTAATTAATCCAAATATATCAAATTGCTTGAAATGAATGTATTGGGAAATAAGTAGTGATTGTGGTGGTACTAAAAATGTCAGAACTACCAAAAAGAAGATAAGATTTCTCCCTCTAAAGTTAACTCTTGCTAAAGAATATCCTGCCATAGCACTCATAAAGATTTGAATAACCGTTATACTCCCCGCATAAAGTAGTGACTGCAGTAAAACCATCATATTACTATTCATAGCCATTCTATATGCAGCCTTAAAGCTTACTACAGAGGTTTCTTTCGGAATCCAGATAACATCAGGATTCCCAAGGTCTGTTATTTCTCCAAATACACTAGGAAATAGTTTAAACAAAGGATATAAAATGGCAAAACATAGCCCTATAATAAGGGAGACGAAGAAAATATTATAAATATAAGTATTACTTTTTTTCTTAAACTGATAATAATCTATAGTTCCTACATTATGCTTTTTCATTCATTTTCACCCCTCTTAAAACAAGTAATAATATGCCTAGTGATAATAATACATTAGCCATATAAACTACTGATAATGCTGAACCTATACCGATTTTACTTTTTGTAAAGGCAAAGTTGTATACTTCTGTTGCAATAGTAGATGAAAGAAATAAGTCTACTAAAGTATAGATAGTAATAAATACTATAATTGGCTTAATAGAGGGTATTGTTACTTTCCAAAACACCTCATAACTTGTTGCCCCTTCTATCTTTGCTACTTCATATAGTGCTGGGCTGATAGATTGTAATGCTGCTAAGAAAATTAACGTCTGTAACCCTGCTTGTGTAATAAGCGTAAATAGATTATTTATAGCGCCTGAAATAAAACCAATAACAGCTGGTGGTAAGAATGTATTGCTCATTAAGAACTTCACAATCCCATCTGACTCAAACAAAGTATTGTTGGCTACTTGCGCCATATCTCCACCTGTACTTACCATAATTAGTGATACAAGTACATCCAGCCCTAATATAATAGGAAGGAAGAAAATAACCCTTACCGCTCCTCTTCCTTTAAACTTTGCATTAGCTAGCAGAGCCATAAATAAACTGAATGTAACTATCAGTGGGATATTCGTGAATACCTTTACATTTTCATCTACAAACAACCTCATAATAGGTTGATTCTGTGTTGTAACCTCTGTTTGTAACAAATTGATGTAATTCTGGATACCTGAATAAGTAAGTTCCATTCCACCTGTTGATTTAACACCTACTTCACAAAAAGAGTAAATAATTGTATCCCAAAGTGGTATCGCAAAAAATAATATAAACCCTAAAATCCATGGTAGAATGAACACAAATCCATTTACTTTTTGCATGGTTTGATGTTTCAGCTTACGCTGCCCTTTTGTCCTCAAAATCTCCCCCCCTAATCGCCTATAATGGTATATCCTAGTGCATCAATTTCACCTTGTGGTGTTACTACTTCATATTTATTATAGTTAGTAATTACAGCTACACCATTTGCATAGTCAGTTCTAAATACATTTTCTGCTACAATTTTATGATCAATAATCTCTCTACTACCTATCCTTCTCATCTCTTTTTCGAAAACATCATAGAAATCATTTATTTGTTCTTTTAAATTATCATATTGTGTTGCAAAATAGTGAGTATATGCTGAATTCTTGAGTACATCATATCCTTTACTTGTAATAGTAAATTTGGGATAACTTCCAAGCTCTAATGCTTGTAGTAAATAATATTCCTCGCTATCTATAGACATATTGATATCTAACGTTGTATATCCTACTAATCCATTCATAACAAGTTGTCTAAAAGGAATAGACATATATATCGTTCCATAATTACTACTCTCTCTTGAAATATTAGTAGCATATTTTCCATAAATAATCTTATTTATATCCGGGTTATTTAATATAAGTGTTTTCTCATTAGCAAGTTTTGTTAAATTATTTTCTACAATAAGATTTGCTTGAGTTGAAGTAACCACTTCAGATGGTTTGTAGTTTGCATAATAGACATTTCCCATATCCCCTATCGAAATGTTAGGGTAGTCTTTGCTTTTTTTTATGAATGTATCCACTACAGAAGATAGGTATTTAGGATGTAATAATTGATAGCCATTAGTTGATTTTCTAAATCTACCTGTTGCTAGATTGTAATCATAAATAGTAACAGGCTTTCCATCATATCCACTCATTGCATGAACTTTATCATAGAATCCATGTCCACCCTCATACACCTTCATAAAGTTAGCTTCTAAATATAATTCATCTTGGCTACTTTGAATAATATCTTCTATTTGATTTAATTCTTTATTATTTCCATTTTTTCCCACAATATCTGCACCATTCATAATTTGGTTATTCTTTCCTTCGCCAAAGACACCACTGTAATTGACAACTAGATTCTTTCCTGTTAACTCGTCTAGTATGCCTGTTAGCTCTTTATAATCTGTAAGAGATACTAGACTCTTATAAGGTATTCCCGCTATTTTTTCTTCTAAAGTCACAGCTCCTATTACATCTAAGAACATTTTTGGTTCTTCATCATATGTACGTGTTAGATTATATTTTTGAATTAAATAATCTTGATATGCCTTAGCCATATCAAAATAAGAGACTTGTTTCTCAAATAATTTATATCTTACTGTGTAGTCTACATCTATAGGACCTGTTGTTACTAGATATCTTGTTTCATTATCACTATAAGGTCCAAATATTTTAAGTCTCGCATATTGCATAGCATCAAAACTTGAGTATACTTTATTGTAGATACTTCCCCCTTGATCCGGTGTAGTTGTCCCTACTTTTACATTAATAGCTGCTAACTCTGCTCCATTTTCTATGATACTCATAAATCCATGAGTTGCATTCTCATCTTTTCCATAAATCATCCCATATATAGGCATCATAATATTTTCTGGATACTTACTCATCTCATACATTTCTTTATAATAATTATTGTTATAAATGCTTCTTGTATAATCTGGGTAGCTCCCATTATAGCTATTGATTTCAAATAATGCGCCTGCGCCATCTGGTACTAAAATATAACCATCTGCTACTTCACTAGAAGCAACTGACCCAAAATTAGGAAGCACTTGGATACTTTGTACATCATAAAAATCATTTCCTTGAACCATTTCATATGTCGGTATCCTTACTACAAAATCATCACCCTCCAAACAAGCTTCAATCATAATATTGAATTGTGGAGTAGGTTTAATCTCTATAGCTATCCCATATTCTTCACTATCTGCTTTAAGCATTTCTGTAGTATATTCTACAGTTCTCGCTAATTTAATTAATTGATTAATAGCATTGATTGGTGGGTTACCGACATATTTGTTGAAATAATATCCATTCTTAGTATCTTTTTGATAAATGATTTTTAAAGTAGATTTGTATTTATCAGCTGCTTTCTTTTCTAATCTTTCTTCAGATACAAGTTTATCAAGTTTTCCTAAAAATAATTCCTCATATCTCTCAATCGATATCTTTTTAGGCATGTACTCTTCAAGCCTGTTTGAACTAGCTTCACTCATATTAAAATTAATTTGTACTCCTTGTTCAATTTGATTAATTATGAAATTCTGAGTTTCAACGCTATATTTATAACTATTCCATTCATAAATTTTACTATCTTTTCCCAGGAAGGACATGACTAATAGTGATTTTTCACTATCTGACAGCTTTCCTTTTGTATAAATACTATTCCATTCTTTCTTTGTAGATTTATCTATTACAGAAATATTTAAACTCTCCGTATCAACATACATTTGTTTGGTGTCAGACTCTGCAACTAATACTTCCCCACTATTTTTCGGAATCTCTTTGACTGTTGATTTTAGTGGTGTTTTAGAAACCTCTGGAATATCCCTAGCTCTAATACTCATGAAAGAAAATGCCCATGGCAATTTATATATTCCAAAGATCAGCACGATGATTAAGACTGTGCTTGTTACTTTATGTTTATTAAACAAACTTTTTATTTCTTTCATTTTATCACCACCTTCTAATAAATTCCTTTACTATTGTACTTACGAAATCAACTACCTTTTCCATTAATGAGAAATATAGTATGGCTAAGAAGATAATAATGATTGCCGCAATAGCTGTAGCTAATAGTGTCAAAATAGTATTTTTCATACTATACTCATGGATAGTGCATAAACCAGTAAAAACCAAAAATATAAACCATAATAATCCAATTGATTGAAACGATTGAAGCATGATTACTTCTTCCAATATAATGATGTTACTTAAAAGCATTCCTAGGAAACTAAAAATTATAATTGGAGTAAGCGCATACCCTAATACTATATAAATATCTTTAAGATTACCTTTTCCATCAAATAATGTTGTTATGGTCCAATTACTGATTCCAAACAATATAAAAGGAAATATACTTGTAATAAAAATCATGATACTATTCATCCTAAATAATGGATTAAGATTAGTGATAAATCCTGTGTATTGATAAACTAATATCTGTAAAATGCCATATATTGCAAAGATAATCGTAGCTACTAAAATACTACCTTTTCCTCTAAACTTTGTTTCGTAGAACCCCTCAAAGGGATGGAATATCACATATTTTAAATAGCTTATATCATCTAATAATTTAACCATTCCTATCACCTTTTCTTTTTAAGATATTGGTACTCTGAGTAGATAAGTCCTGCTATACATATAATAAATACAATAGCTATATAGGCAAAATTATCTTTTACCCAGATATTTCTGTACCCATTATAAGCTTTTGAATAATACTCTCTGTTATTTCCTAGTTTGAAGTAATACATAGCCTTTTCAAATTCATCTTTCATAAGGTAGTTTTTACCTATTCCTACATAAGCAATATCATAATTTCCATTTAATTTTAATGCCTTATCAAAAGATTTAGCAGCGGCATTCCATTCCCCATTATAGTACTGTTTTTCAGCCTCTAATGCTGCACTTCCAAAATCAGTTGGTGCATACACATATGCACATTTTATTTGTTTATCTACAACAACAAGCTGGTCTCCCCACCACGTAATCCCTGCTGGTTCCTTTAAATTTCCTTTTATATCTCCTTTCCCTCCAAAGATATTGAGAAGATCTCCATCAAAGTTGTATATAAAGATACGCCCATTATTTTCATCTAACAATGCATATACACCATAGTCATTAATAGCTATATCTACAAACATACTTTCAAGTGCTACATCCTGTCGCTTCAAGTCTCCCATAACTTCAAAGTACCCTTTTTCTTGGAGTACATTTTCACCTTTTGGATTTAATCTAAATACTTTATCTTGTGCAGCTTTATCAAATGTCGTAGTATAGATAAATCCATCCTCATCTATATCCAAATTATTAAATGCTGGAGCAAATACTTTCCCCATTTTTTTCTTTTGATCATCGGTAGCTAATCTTTTCCAAAAATAATCAATTACATTAACTTCTGGTTTATTAACACCAAAGTATCTTGAAAAACTACCATCTTCATTGATTTCAATAATTCCTTCATATCCTGATTGTACAATGGTATAAATTCTATTTGCTTTATCTACTACTATTTTGGATGGTTTAAAAGTTGTTTCTCCCATCATATTACTAGGTCTTTCAATCTTTCTCTTAAAAGTATAATTTTCACTATCTAATACAATAATTCTTTCAGCACCTGTATCTGCAATATACAGTTCTTTTTCTTTCTCATGTATAAAGATACCTTCAGGATTCCTAAGAACTAATTGATTGTTATTCTGATCTGTAACAATCTTATTATCCTTATCTCTTATTGCTTTAAGAGATGCAATGAGTTTAATATCCTCATCAAATATATTAATTCTACTTTCAATTGAATCTACTAAAAACACTCTGTTATCGCTTATTGCAACATCATCTATACTACTTAATTTGATTTCTCCCATATCATTGGAATCTATCTGCCTTATAAGCTCAAATGCAGCAATACTAGGATTAACTTGCCCCCAATAATCATATGTATAATTATAATTCACCGTTTGATCTGCATATATATCCAGACTAAATAACATTGTTAATGCTGCTATAAAGGTTATCATTCTATACTTCATCGCAATCCTCCTAACCTTTCATCCCTGAAGTTGCCATAGTCTCAATAACATTACTTTGTGAGATAACAAATACACTTACTGGAACGATTAGCATAATAAGTGATATTGCCGCTGCAACCCCCGTTCGTGCAATTCCCCCACCAACAACTTGTGATAACGCATAACTTACTGGCTTTAAATTTTCTGAATAGATAACTCCCCCTCCTGTTGTTCCCCATAAAGTCTGAAAAGATAATATAGTAAGAGTAATCCATGCTGGTTTGCAGAGTGGCATAATAACTCCCCAAAATATCCTATACTCACTCGCACCATCTATTTTTGCAGACTCAATAAGCTCTGTAGGAACTTGAACCATAAAGTTCTTCATCAAGTACAGCCCTAGTGTAGAGCCTATAACAGGTAATACAACAGCCCAATATGTATCTAGCATATCTAACTTGCTCATAATGATATAGTTTGGAATAGCTGTTACAGTTCCATTAAACATCAGTGAGTATACAATGATATTAGACATTAACTTAGACCCTGGAAAACTATACTTAGCTAATGGATACGCAGCCATAGCTCCCAAAATTACTGTTCCTGTTGTTCCTATTAAAGTCAAGAATGCCGTGTTAAATATATATCTTGATAGTGGTATCCAGGATTCACCTAATACTACTCCTAAATCAAAAAAGTTATTAAGTGTAGGATTTTCTACACTTAACTTAGGCGGGAAGATAAATACCTCACTTAATGGCTTAAAAGCATTAGTAATAATAAAAATAAGAGGATACGCACTAAATAAACCAAAGAGCCCTAATACTATTGTTAAACCAATATCACCAGATAAACTTCTATTTCGCCTAGTAATTTTTCTTTGTTGAATTCTTTGTCTTATCTTCTTAAGCATCTTATTCTCCCACCCTTCTTAAGAATTTCTGAACAATAATATTGGCCAGCATCATAATAAAGAATAATAGTGTTGCAATAGCACAGGCATATCCCATTTCATACCTCACATTTCCATAGTCATGTAAGTGTGTAAGAATGGTATGCCCTGCATAGTCAACTGACGGAAATCCTACTAAATCAATAGAAATACTCGCAACAGATAAAGAATTCGTAATTTGCATCACTGCCCCAAACATAAGCTGGGGTTTCATAGAAGGTAATATAATATACCATAGTTCTTGCCATCTATTACGTACTCCATCTACTGCTCCAGCTTCAAATAAAGATTTATCTACATTTTGTAATCCGGCAATAAAAGATAGGAAACTTACCCCTAGACTTAACCATAACTGTACAATAATTAATATAGGCATGATATATTCAGCTGTTTCAAACCATAAAATAGGTTCTTGTGTAACTCCTAGTTTCATGAGCCATGCATTAACATATCCATACATATCTGATGAAAATAACAGTTTCCAAATCAAATAGGCATTACCTGATATAGAGGGTGCATAAAAGATTAGTGTCATAACCGCTCTAGTTCTTCGTGGCAATTCATTAATAAGCCATGCAAAAATAAAACACATAACATAACTGATTGGTCCAGTAATTAGTGAAAATAATAATGTATTTTTAACAGCTATCAGAAATACCTCATCATAGGCTACAAGGTTAATATAGTTTTCAAACCCTATAAATTGAGGTGCTTCTAGCATATTAAAGGATGTAAAACTAAGTACTGCTGATATAATTACCGGCAAAAATGTAAATATCATAAAAATTACTGCAAAAGGAAAAATTAATATATATTTTTCTTTATGTAATTTCCAGTTTTTCAGTATATTCTCTCTCATTTCTCTCCTCCTCTCCCATCCTTACTCTTTATAACTCAATCCAAATTCCTTACGTTTTTTAGTAAGTTCATTATTAATATCTTTAATATTTAAATACATCGCCTCTCTTGGATTCTGTCCATCTGTTACAACTCCTTTAAAAGCATAATCGATCATTCTAGTAGTCATATAATTTCCTGGTACTGCCGGGATACCTACTGTTGATTCCAATCCCGCAATAAGTTGCTCTGCATCTTTATTTGACCAAGGTAACTGTTTGAGTACTTCTTTATTAGCTGTTGGATATCTAGCTGCTGATCCCATAATAGCCTCTATAGTATTAGCGTATTTTACCTGTGTATCCGTATCCATCCACCATCTTAAGAACTGCCACGCTGCATCAACATCTTTTGCATCCCTAAGAATTGTACATTGAATAGTACTTGTAACAAACTGATTATTAATATATCCACTTTCATCTACAGTTCCTGGTAATGGTGCAAATGACCATATTCCTCTAATCTCTGGTGCAAATACTTCTAATTGGTTGTAAGTATTATAATAAGTTATCCCTAAAGGTATTTCTCCTGTTCGGAAACGGTTTGAAAAATCTGCTGAAACGGGTAATTTAAAACTTGTAAAGAATTCGGTAAGTTGTTTAAATGCTTTCATCGCACTCTCTTCATGAAGTGCACTCTCTATTCCGTAATCTAAACCTTCTCCCCCATATATATCCCCACTATTTTGGAATACAAGTGATGGATATAATAATGTAGTTGGTAAATAAACATCATAATTATTCATATGGAATACTGGTATAATTTCTTGTAATTCTTCCCATGTTTTAGGTGGTTCTACCCCTAATTCAGCAAGAATATCTTCACGGTAGAACATCATCATAAATTGTTGCTGTTCAGGTAATCCATATACTTTATTTTGATAAGATGCGCTTACTATTGCACTATCAAAATATTTTTCTCTCTCTTTTTCAAATCCCTCTAACTGTGATAAATCAACTAATGCATTTCTAACTGCAAAATCCATTAACATATTCTGATCCATACTTAATACGACATCTGGACCTGTACCCGCTAATGTAGCCTTAAGCACAACATCCATTGGAACTAATTCTAGATTAACAGGTACATTATACTGAGGTGTAAAACTTTCATCTATCATATTTCTTAGTACCTGAGCTTGGTCTCTTCCTGTTGAAATCCAAACTTTTACTGCATCCTTTTGAACCTCCTCATCAGTTGAAACTTTCGTATTATCTATAAAAAATGTAGACACAAATCTTATCGTTCCATGGTATAGATTCTCAAATATATTAGCTTGAGATGCTGGTAATTTTGAATTCTGACTACCAATTAGGATACTATCTAATTCTAATGGCATTTCTGAAACAGTAATAATCCAATTGCCTAATGCGGCAATATTATCCTTGAATTGTGATAATTCCCTAATAATATCTTCAGGTTTTTTACTTAATCGCGTTGCTTGTAATGCCATTTTTTCAATAATTGTATTAAGCTCACCTTTTTCTCCTGAAATAGCAACTAGTTGATCTAAAACACCATATAACCTGTCAGCCTCTGTAGTTAACACACTCACAAATTCGGGGATTTTTTTTGTAACTTCATAATCTATGTATTTATCCGGTACTACACCTGTTATCTGTATAACTCTTCTATACAGTTCATTGAGTACAAAAACACTTTCTTCAACTTCTGTTAATGGTCCCCCAAATTTACCCAATACTGTTTCTAATGTAATAGTATTTTCTCCTTGATTTAAATAGAAAAGATAAGGCTCCTCTTCTCCTAAAACATAATTATTAAAAGAACTACTAAAATTGAAAGGTATATTCTGAGCTTCTGAAAAAGGTATTTCATTATTCACTTTTAATCTTCTATAAGAAGTCATTCCTCTGTTAGATTGTCTCCCTTTAAAAACTATTCTATAAAGACCTTCCTCTTGTGCATTAATTGTCCATGTAATAGACTCCCCTGCCGTTTTCCAACTATTTCCCCCAATAGTATTAAAAACTATTCGGTAAGGATGATACGGTTCTACCTTAGAATCTGAATAGTTGACATTAGCAATAATTGAAGGAGAAGATCTTTGAATATCTAGAGTTTCCTCTGTAATACGTTCTGCTTCACAAATAATATTTTCTCCTTCATAAACTTTATATTTATCCTTAAGTTCTTCTATTATTTCATTATAAGGTTTAATTATCGGAGCCTGTTTGAACTGTATTTGCAAGAATTTCATAGATTCTTTTACTGATTCAAATGTTAAAGTATGTTTCCCTTTACTCAAATAAAATTTATAAGGTTCTGATGTTCTTCTATTAACGTCTTCTAGAAAGACAATTCTCTCTTTCATGATTTCTTCAGCTTCTGGCCTAATTTCATTATTATTTTTCACTTGTATTTCTTTATTTTCATCTTTCCAACTCCTGCTAAAACTTATCTGTTCCATGCCTTTAAAATAGCTATTATCATCTAGGTATATTTTTCTTTCAATTCTAGAGTTAGTTCCTTTTACAGGTATATATTTTACTTCTAAGTTATAAAAACCAGCTTCCTTAACAAAGAACTCCCAAGTAATTTTCCCCTTTTCACCTGTAACCAGACCTTCATTTGTGTCACTAATTTCCATTCCTTCTGATATAGAATAATTCAGTAAATCGATTTCAAGTTCTGTATTAGCCATTTGTCCATTATATCCATTCACATCTAGGTATTCTTGATAAGTTTTCTCATAAAACATTTCATTGATTATCTGTTTCCCTGCTTGTTTATCACTAGAATCCGCATATGTAAAGATACTTATTGAAAATACTAAACACATTATTAATATTGCCATTTTTTTCATCTTATCATTTCTCCTTACATGATGTACTTATACTTAAAAAGTATAAAATATAGCTGTCTAACCTTTGTTAGACAGCTATATTTATTATTCAATTACTACTTCTATTACTACTGCTACCACATTTCCTACATAGTCTGTAACAGTTAACTCTACTTCATATGTCCCTGCTGTTGTGGTATCAAGTTGTGATAAGTCAGCCACTATGTTACCTTTTATATCAATACCATCTTTATCTTGTGCTGTTTCAATAAAATCATTTGCCCATGCAATCGTAGCTGCATCTTCATCTACTTTAATCTTTCTATATTCTTCTTTTACTACAACCTGTGGTTCACTTGTATTATTTCCATCATAGACAATTACCCTAAATTTCTTAGTTGTTTCATTCCCTGAACTATCCTTAATTTTAGCAACTAATCCCTCATCACATGTTCCTACTGCGTTACTATCTATAGCTGTTATATCAAATTCCGCTGTTGTAATATCTAATGGACCATCAATGTTATCTTCCGCTTTCACATAATCTCCCCAATTAATAGTTCCTAAATCTGTTCCTGCGGGGAATGCAAGTACCGCTCCTTCTACATTATTAATTTGTGGTGCAATATTATCTCTAATTTCACCTGATGCTAGTATTTGTTGCATTGAATGAATTTTTTCATCAAAAACTGCTTTATTAGATGCAATAGCTACATCATATTTTGGTACTCCATTAAGACCATAATATGAATTTCCTAATAACGTATTAAAGTTCCCACTGACACCTGTTAACTCAGCAGAATCACAAATTTTTAATGTTTCAGCCATTTCTTTATAAACTGTTAAAATATCCTCTCCAACTTCTGGGTGGAAGATATCAAATCCATAGGCAACCGCATCATTTTCAATGTTATTTGTAATGTAGTCTAATGCTTTATCACTGCCAGCTAACTCTTTATAATATGTATTGAAGTATAACTTATACGCCTCTAATGCTAACTTTGTTTTTTCAGGTGATACTCCTTTTAATACACCCGCACAATCTCCTGCTTGCATTGCTTGTTGGTATTTAGCATCTCCTACTGATTGACTATCTGGTCTTGGGAATGGAACAATAGCGATAGATTCTCCTCTTTCAGCAGCTTTAACTGATGCTTCATTAATCATCCATCCCGCAATATTGGTGAATACCGTCTCACCATTAGCAAAGTTGCCTGAACTCCAAGTCCACCCAGGCTCTGGAGATTCATCATTCCATCTTTCAGCAGTTGCTAGATTTTTAGAGAGCAAGTTGCCTATATACTCAACTGCTTCTTTTGTTTCCTCAGTATCTACCATCAGCCCCTCTTGTCCGTAAACTCCTCCACCATTAGCATAAATTGCATGTAATGCAGTAAATCTAAAATCTGTTTGAAAAGCTTCAATTCTTCTTTCCGGTCTATTTGGTGATTGACTATTTGTATAGTATGCATCAATTTTAGCTAGGTACTCTTCAAACTTACTCCAAGTCCATTCGCCTTTTAAGTATAAATCAGTTGGATACACTGTTTTTCCATCTTCCTTAAGTGCATCTACAGCTTCGATGTAATCGATATTATACACTAGAGGCCATGTTGGCATATTAATCATGTTATGTGATATAAAGTATCTATTTCCATATACTTCATCATATAACATATATCTTGAATCATCGTCATCGAATATATATTCATACTCATCTAATGGTTGAAGTACATTTTGTGCTAATACGGTACTTTGACTTCCGTTCCACATCCACGCAATTTCACATACTGGATCTCCCGCCATAACACTTTGTAATAATACTTCTGTAGTATTTCCTGCATACTGAACAAATTGAAAATCTACATTAAGTTCATCTAGTACTGTCTGTAATGCTACCTCTCCTGCACGTATTTGTTCTGGATTTAGTACCGCCTCATCTGTAATAGGATCTCTGTATCTTGGATCAATTTCAGGCGCATAGTGTGTTCCAAACCTTATTGGAACAACTTCTCCATTTTCAGGTTTAGCTGTTACCTCTTGCTTATTTTCTTTTTCATTTGTAGAAGCAGTAGTTTCTTCTGTTACAGTCTGATTTACTGGTTTAGAGCTACTACATCCTCCTAATAACAACATAGGTATTGTTAAAGATAAAGCCCCTAACTTTCTTATTCTCTTAAACATTCTTCTCCCCCTCATTCAAACTTATTAATTTTATACAAATTATCATATTTGTATCATCTAGAGCTACTTTCTCTATATTTTCCCCCTTGTAATGGATTTCATACTGCTACTTATATTAATATATCACATTTTTCTAAATATTTCAAATATATTTTTGTATATAAATAATAAAGCTATTTTACATTAATTAATAAGATTAATGTAAAATAGCTTTATTAATACTCTATACCCCTTCTTGCATCTATTCCTTTTGTCATAGGATGCCTAATGGCATCTATCTGACTAATATAATTAGCTCTATTTTTAATTTCTTCTGGTGCATCTCGTCCTGTGAGTATCAATTCTACATACTCAGGTTTATCATCTATTAATTCACCTAACTCTTCTGTTGTTATAAATCCTCCCGCTATAGAACCTAAGACTTCATCTAGAATTAAAATATCACATTCTCCTGTGTCCATAACTTTTTTAGCAAACTTCATAGCCATCTTTATCTCATTTTTTAATTCTATCTTTTCCTCTTCTGTTAAAGTCCACGTAAATCCTCTTTTTTTCTCAAAATGAAAAACCTTAAACTGAGGTTCTAACTCCTTTAGTGCTTTACATTCTCCTGTATCGTCATTTTTCAAAAACTGTATCATAATGACTTTTAATTTACTCCCTATTGCTCTAATTCCTAAACCAATAGCTGCTGTTGTTTTCCCTTTTCCATTGCCACAATAAATCTGTACTAGCCCTTTTTCCATTCAAATCACCTCATTCTCTTAAATTTCGAAATAAGCTCCTTGCTTTTTTAGATACTCTTTCCTATATTTATAATCTGGCATTATCTTTTCTATATCTAACCAAAAAGCTTCACTATGATTAAAATGCTTTAGATGCATTATCTCATGTAAAACTACATATTCTATACATTCTATAGGTGCACACATTAATTTAATATTATAAGATAAATTTCCGCTACTTGAACAACTTCCCCATCTAGTTTTTTGTTTACGTAAAGTAATTTTATTGTATTTTACATCTATTAGTTTACAGTATCTATTGCTTAATTGTTCAAATAAAGAATATCCTTGAATTTTTATATACTCTTCTAATAGTTTATTATAATTTTCCTTAGGAATATTTTTATATACATAAAAATTAAATATCTCTTCTTTATATTCTAGTTTATTCTTGCCTTTTTCTATATAAATAATACAAATTTCTCTTTTTTCACCTAAATACGTAATTGTTCCTTTTTTTAGCCAATCTTTCTCTTCTGTGATACTACGTTTTTTTATTTGCGTTTCTTGAATCCATTCTTGATTTTTAACAAAAAATTCGTCTATTTGTTTTACACTTAAATGATAAGGAGCTTTTATTATTATATTCAATTGATCATCTATAGTTAATGTTAAAGTTTTTCTATTTTGCCTTATTAGTTTATACATACTTTCTCCTTTATGAGAAAAGTATAACTGATATTCACTTTATTTACTAGTCTTTGATTTTGAGCTTAAAAAAATAGGCAAAGTTGCTTACTTTTACCTATTTTAAATCTATCTTATTTAATTCTCTTGCTCTTGTTGTAGCTCTTGTTGTAATTCTTGTTCTAATTCTTCTTTATTATTTTCGTTTGTAATTTCCATTTTTGAAATAGATACTTCGTAGGCTGTCTTGCTAATAACCTCTCCAGATTCTAATTTCTTTTGATACTGACGACTTTGTATTCTTCCCCATACTTCAATATGATCTCCTGTATGAAGATTTTGTGCATACCTTGCATTCCTTCCCCAGGTAATACATGGTATGTAGTCTGATTTATGATATGATCTATTAACAGCAATCAGGATATCTGTAATTTCTCTGCCAAAAGGAGTTGTACGATATACTGGTTCTTTACATACGAAACCATTCAAATGAATAGCATTTTTATTTTTTTGCATTTCTTCTAGTGAAACTTCTTTTACTTCCAACGCAAAAATAGTTAATATTAATCTATTTTTACCTTCTTCATACTGGTTGTAAGACCTAAATTGTCCTACTATATCAAGATATTTTCCTTCTATATTTCCTAATGCTGGAAGTAATCTTTCTGATATTGTAACTGGTAAAATATCAGCAGAATCACTAAGCCTTGGTACTTCTAAATCAAAACTATAAAATCCTTCTCCGTATACTTTATGGCTATATTTAATATCACTAACAGCCTTTCCTACTATAAGTACTTCGTTGTTTTCTAATATGTGTTCCACCATAGTCACACCTCTCCCTTATCCTCTTTTTGTTCTTTAACAGCTTCATCTGTCACTACTATTTATATTATTGCATGTACAAATTTATACCATTTTTTATATTTAAAGGGAGATTATTATTCTATATTTATCCCATACAATAACATAGTTGCTATACCCGCTAACATCCCTTCTATATTATTTAGATTAGATTGAATATTAAATTCTCTAGGTATGGTTATATTACCTAAAAATGAAGGTAATATATTTTGTATACAACATTGTAAATTAGTGTCACCTTCTGCTCCTTGTTGTGCACTAGATGCAGAGAGATGCGCAGATTGGCTCCAACCATAGGTAATATACTCTGTTTTTTTAGATTTATAGCTATCTGGAATAATATAAAAATCTGAATTAATTTTTTTTAATAATTTTTGATTTAAATGTTCTGTTAAATATTCTATTCTATTCTTCTTATATTTATTATCAAATAAAACAGTTATATCAAATTTTATATTTTCATAAATTTGATTTTCTATAGCCTTTTTATCTAGATTCATTACTAATAAATCAATTCCTTTTACGTTATTAATATATTCTTTTAACCTAATCTTCTTATTATTTTTATATAAAATTTTATCTTTAGGAGAAATACTTAAGATTTTAATACCTCTTTTTTTGCTCATATCATAAATAAATTGAATAGCCTGTTCACTACTTTCTAAAACATTTGCTACAGCGATAGTAATCATACATATCTCTCCTTATGTACTACTTATAGTATTATTATCTTATCTTTATCTTTTACCATAAATTTTATGTTAAACAATCTTTGGAAACACTTTATGTATATATCTATACATTCAAAACCAAATAGATACTATATATTGTATTTGATCCTTGACTTCCTTCTCAACTCATGCTAAATTAAATAATTATATGTTAATAATAATTATTATTTAACTCATAGGAGGATTTATGATTAATTTAGATACACTTCTTACCCCTTACTTCACTGCTCATTTAACTACTGATTCTGTATACGATTTATTTGATTGGAAAAAAATAGATATAAAACTTACAGATTATTCTTCTGGTAAAGTTTTAGTACATATGGAAAACCTTGAATTTCCTACTCACTTTTCTCAAACAGCCTGTGATATTATTGCGAGCAAGTACTTTAGACGTAGTGGGCTTCCAACTCCATCAGGTGCTGAAACTTCTTTCAAACAAGTTGTTCATCGTATGGTTAACTTTTGGGTCCACTCAGCATTAGACGAAGGACTTATTTCTCCTGAAAAAAAAGAAATCGTCTATAATGAACTTGCTTATATGATGCTTGCACAAATGTGGGCACCTAATAGTCCGCAATGGTTTAATACAGGTTTACAGTTAGAATATGGCATTTCTGGTCCTGCTCAAGGACATTACTATTTTGATGAAAAGCTAGGTATCGCTGTTCAATCCTCAGATGCTTATACACGTACTCAAGGTTCTGCTTGCTTCATTGTTAGCGTAGAGGATGCACTTCTTGGAGATAAGTCTCTTACCGATCAATTAACTACAGAAACTAGGCTTTTCAAATATGGTTCTGGCGTAGGTTCTAACTGGTCCAACATCAGAGGTAAAGGTGAAAACCTTTCTGGCGGTGGAAAATCCTCAGGTCTTATGAGTTTTCTCAAGGTTTTTGATCGTAATGCAGGTGCTATTAAGTCTGGTGGTACTACACGTCGTGCTGCAAAAATGAATATCTTAGATATTAATCATCCAGAAGCACTTGACTTTATTAACTGGAAAGCAACTGAAGAGGATAAAGTTAGGGCACTTGGCAAAATGGGCTATAGTACAGATTTCGATGGTGAAGCTTATGATACTGTTTCAGGGCAAAATGCTAATAACTCTATTCGTGTAAATGACTCTTTCATGCACTCCCTAGATACAAAAGATGCTTCTATCAATTTAATTAATCGTTTAGATGGAAGTATATCTACAACTAAACTTGCTTCAGATGTTTATGACCAACTCGCTACAGCAGCTTGGAAATGTGGTGACCCTGGCATTCAATTTGATGATACTATTAATAGTTGGCATACCTGTCCAGCTGGTGAAAACGGCGATCTATCGGATAAGTCTAATCGCATCAACGCAAGTAATCCTTGTTCTGAATACATGTTTCTTGATGATACAGCTTGTAACCTTGCAAGTATTAATATTTTAAATTTCTATGATACGCAAACTCGCCACTTTGATTTAGAAGGCTATATACACTGCATTAAAATGCTCCAAATTGTTCTAGAAGCAACTATTCATCATGGGCAATTCCCAACCCCTGAGATTGCAACAAAATCTTATCATTACCGCACTACAGGGCTAGGCTTAACTAATCTTGGGGCCCTGTTTATGGTTATGGGACTTCCTTATGATAGTGCTGAAGCTCGTACAGTAGGTTCTAGCCTTATGAGTCTTCTGACTGGTTATTCTTACTATACGTCTGCGCTTTTTGCTAAACAAGTCGGTCCATTTACTTATTTTAATCTTAATAAACCTCATATGATGCGCGTACTTCGTAATCATGCTATTTGTAGTGGATACAGTGAATCAGATACAATTTGTAGTCATTTAAATTATAATCCTATAAAAATAGAACATTCTACACTAATACAACTAGGGCTAGGGGATCTTTCTCAGCTCATCAAGGACACCTGGAAATCAACTCTTCAATTAGGTGCTTTATACGGTTTTAGAAATGCCCAAGTTTCAGTTCTAGCGCCTACAGGTACTATTGCTTTTGCAATGGATTGTGCTACTACTTCCTCTGAACCATTTTTTAGTCATGTTGCTTATAAAAAACTTGTAGGTGGTGGAAGCTTAGAGATTGTCAATCCACTTCTCCCTAACACTTTAAGAAATCTAGGGTATCTCGAAGAGGAGATAGAAGATATCGTTCAGTATATCCTACGTAAAGAAACTAAAGATGGATACTCTATCATTATAGATGGCAAAATAGAGGGAGCCCCACATCTCAAATTAGAGCACTATGCTATTTTTGATACTGCTAATAAATGTGGAACTGGTATGCGCTATATCTCACCTAATGGTCATGTACAGATGATGGCTGCACTAACACCTCACGTATCAGGTGCAATATCTAAAACTGTTAACTTACCAAATGATGCTAGTATCTCTGATATCAAGTCTATTTATAAACTTTCTTGGGAGCTAGGCGTAAAAGCTATTGCCTTATATCGTGATGGATGTAAAGCTAGTCAACCCCTTAACACCTCTCTGTCTTCAGATGATACCGAACCAACTCCTAATCAGCTTACTCGTACTAAACCTAGTGGCATTCGCACAGCTCATGTTCATGAAGCTGAAATGGGAGGGTTAAAACTCTATATTACCGTTTCCTTTTATTCTGATGGTACCCTTGGAGAACTTTATGTATCTGCTGGTAGACAGGGCTCTTTAGTTAAAGGGCTCTTAGATAGTCTTTCTACTACAGTTTCCAAAATGCTTCAATATGGTATACCTGCTGAGGATATTTCTCGTATGTATAGAGGCCAAAAATTTGAGCCAAGTGGCTTTGTTGCCGGTCATCCTTATATAAAAATGGCTGACTCTATCTCTGATCTTATCAGTAAGATTATAGATATTGAATTAGGTGATTATACTTATTGCCAAATTAAACCCGACTCAGACTATTTACCTATTTTTACAGCCGCTACTCCTGCAGCACCTATCTTTGGTGAGATTTGCCCAACATGTAAAAGTGATAAACTTATTAAAAATGGAACATGCAAAGTCTGCCAGGAATGCGGTTCTACTACTGGATGTAGCTAAATAAAATTTCTTATTAAAATAGTCACATATTTCCTAATAAGGAATATGATATAGTAGGCAATCAAATTGACACCTTCGTTGCATCGTAATACAAATAAAGAGAGGCGACATCAGGATGAATAAAACGCCCGATACTCAAACCATCAATTCCCTAAAAAAAGAACTCTGTGATTTACTCATAAAAAATGACTACAATCTATTAGCGCCTGAAATATTAGACTTGAGCATGAAACTAGATAATAAACTACTCCCTATTTTCAAAAAACAACTTGACTTTTTTAACTACTTTAATAATACTCCATTCAATTGACATAGTTGTTATACCTTTGTATAGCTTTTATCATAAAGTAAAAGGGCACCTCCACTAGGGAGTGCCCTTTTACTTTTATTTTGCTCTATACTGTCTCCCAGTATGATCTATTGTATAGTTATCTTTTATAATGAGTTCTGATATAGGCACTAAAGTATACCCCTTATCTCCTAATCCTTTTAAAATAGGCTCTAAAGCATCCTTTGTATGTTTTGTCCCATTATGAAGTAATACAATAGAACCATACGTAAGATTCTTGTGTTTCAATACCTTATCAATCATAGGTTGTAAGCCATATTCCTTCCAATCTAAAGAATCTACATCCCACTGAATAGTATAATATCCACACTCATTAGCCGCCTCTATTACTGCATTATTATATTCCCCATAAGGTGGTCTATACAAATTCATAGCTGTTCCTGTTATTTCTTGAATAATTTGATGAGCTTCCATAATATCTTTTTTTATATCTTCTTTGCTCATTTGAGTAACATGCGGATGTCTACTTGAATGGTTTCCTATATCATGTCCTCTCTCTGCAATGAGTTTAACCTTCTCTGGGTATTTTTTTGCCCAATCTCCTACAATAAAAAATGTAGCTTTTGCATTATACTTATCGAGTGTATCTAAAATCTGCTCCACATCATCTGCTCCCCATGCTACATCAAAAGTCAGTGAGATCAGCTTACCTTTAGAGTCCACTGAATAGATAGGTAATATTCGTTTTGTAGTTCCTTCTGCAACCTGATTAAACACCTCTACAGTATACTCTTTTGATAAATTGCAAATACCCCAAATAGCCATAAATCCTATTATCATATATACTGTACGCTTTAAATACTTATATATTTTTTGCAATATTATTCCCTCCTTTAATGAAAATATATGCTTGTCTTTTTAAATCTAATACCTCTACTTATTTTTTATGTTTTAAAGATTTTTATACTATAAATATGTCTCTACCTCTATTATTTTG
This sequence comes from Cellulosilyticaceae bacterium, assembly GCA_051659885.1. GTDB lineage: Bacteria > Bacillota > Clostridia > Lachnospirales > Cellulosilyticaceae > JAVVPO01. The sequence goes on along the minus strand of JBOFPL010000137.1, from coordinate 775 downwards.
TCCTTATTAGTTCTGATGCTATACTTTCCCCTTTACTTTTACTCATCGCAGTAATTCTATATGTTGTTTTCTTATCATATCCTGATTTATCTATATATTCCTTTTTAATACTTTTCACATTTTCATTTATTATAATATCCAAAATATTTCTAGGATCATCTATATTATCTATACCTTTTTCAAACTTATATATAACGTAGTAATCTGTATACTCAGGACTCTTATCAATCCAACTTAATTTTGCGTAATCCTCTTTTTCTTTCAACTTAACCTCTATCGGCTTGCTAGGGACTTTTCCTGGCAGCCAAGGCATAGGCGGAATAATAGCCTTATAGGTATAAAAATTATTTTTTATAGTACTCCTTAGCCCCTTTGTATTTTCTTGCAAAGATTTTGCACTAAAAAACACACTTCCTCTAATTGTTTCTTTTGTCCTATTCAGTGTTAATTGATTAATAATTTCTCTAACCGTCCAGCTTTCATCCTCCTTCAATTTATACGCAGCCTGCCCTATATAGAGGTGAGTATTTTTATTTTGAAGTTCTTTTACCCACCAGTCTAATACAGTATGATAAGGTGCTCTTTCATAATCAAATTTCCAATATACTTGTGGTACGATATAATCAATCCATCCTGCTTTTACCCACTGTCTAGTATCTGCATATAATGTTTCATAACTACTTACTCCTGCTTTTGTATCACTTCCATATCTATTACTACTTTTATTACACCATATCCCAAATGGACTTATTCCAAACTTTATTTTGGGGTTATT
>JBOFPL010000136.1:0-4109 GCA_051659885.1 Cellulosilyticaceae bacterium | reverse complement strand
AAGGTACAGGTTCTGTCTATATGTATGTAGGAGAAGCGAAGGATGAAAAATTGTTACCCAATGTAACAGATACGGCTAAAGCAATATGGTTAATTTCTTTAGTTTATTTAGCAGTAGGGACTGCAATTTTAACATGTGCAGGATTATATATAGGGTTATCACCTAGTAATAGCTTTTTACATGGCTTATGGATCTTTATGGCTGCTTGGAGTACAGGTGGATTTGCTCCACAATCTCAAAACATACTCTATTACCACAGTACAATTTATGAAACGATTACGATTGTATTTTTTGTTATAGGATCTTTTAATTTTGCATTACATCACTCAGTATGGAAAGGAAATAAAAAAGAAATTTATAAAAATATAGAAATGGTTTCTTTTGTGACTACATTATTTATTACTACAACATTAGCTATAGGTTGGTTTAATAAGTTAGGAATCTACCAAGATAGTGTAAGTTTATTTAGTAAGGTATTCTATCAGATTGCATCAGCACATACAACAACTGGGTTTATGAATGTGTATGCAAGTCAATTTATGAATGATTGGGGAAGCCTAGGAATTATTGTTATTAGTATAGCAATGTTAATTGGAGGAAGTGCATGCTCTACAGCTGGAGGGATTAAGGGGCTTAGAGTGGGGATTTTTGTGAAGGCACTTATTCAAAATATGAAGAAATTAGTTTCTACTGAGAATAGAATTTATACAGAAAAATACCACTTTATACAGCAGAATGTATTATCAGATGAGATTATTAAAAGTACTTTGCTGATTATTATTCTATATATGTTAACCTTTGGAATAGGTATAATTGCAGCAGTTTATTATGGCTATGATATAAATGCAGCTATTTTTGAATCTGCGTCTGTAACTGGCAATGTAGGGCTTACCATAGGTATTACTTCTCCTAGTATGCCAACTGGATTGAAGATTATTTATATTCTCATAATGTGGGCTGCAAGGCTTGAATTTATATCTGCATTTGCACTTGTATGGGATACATGTAGAGGAGTGAAAAAATCATGGGAACACATTACAAAAAAATCTGCATAGGTATTATCATGTGGATACTGATGGGAAGTAGAATATTTGGAGCATCTGTGAATATAGGTACTTTGATCGAAAAAGCAAATGAATTTGATAAAAATAAGGTGACTATAAATGCAGAAGTGATAGGAGATGTACTAGAAAGAGGAGAATACGCATGGATTAATGTGAATGATGGGACAGGAGCTATAGGGATTTATATAAAAGCTGAAGATATTGATAAAATAAAACATACAGGTAAATATCAGTATTTAGGGGATACGATAAAGGTTGAGGGAATATTTTACCATGCATTTGCTGAGCAAAGTGGTGATATGGCAATAAAGGCAGATAAAATTGAAGTAATAGAAATAGGAGGAGAGAATAAGCAGCCTATTCACGTTTATAAATGGGTACTAGCAGGTGTATTATTGCCAGTAGCAGGAGCACTTTATGGCATCAATAAAAGGCTTAACCAATGATAAAGTATACTCTATACATAGATGAAATGAGCTTAGGTTATACAGCTATATAAACAAATAAAAACGATATAGTAAGTATAGAAAAATGTAGGAAATTACTAAAGATAGGTAAAAAAGCGTGAATAAGTATACTTAAGTATAAAAATAAATTATAATAGTTAGGGGTAAAGGAATACGGGGAATAAAAGTTTTATAAGCACTACTATAAAAAGTAGTGCTTTTTGTGTTATAAAAAATTAAAGAATAGAAAAAATAAAAAGATATTTAATCTAGGCTTAACAAAATACTAACCTATTACTAACTAAGAGGTAATGGTGATTTAATATAGGATAGCTATACTAAATATGAAAAATAAAGTTAAAGAGAAATTGAGGGTGAAGGATAATGAAAAAAGTAAAGCATTTTATGGTAGGTCTTGCGTGTGTATTAACAGCATCTACAGTATTAGCAAGTGTAAGCACTGCATCAGCAAGTACGGATAATAGAACACTAAGTAGTAATCAAAAAAGTACACAAACTACATACAAAAAACCTAAGTATATCTTTACATTTATAGGGGATGGAATGTCTTATGTTCAGCTTAATGCAGCACAAATTTATAAATCAGCTCAAAATAATAGAGGGGTAGAGCTGGAGAAGTTAGCAGTGACACAATTTCCTGTAGTAGGGACAGCTACAACACAAGATGCTACTTCATTTGCACCTGACTCCGCATCTACGGCAACAGCTATCTCAAGTGGAATCAAGACACATAGTGGTGTAATTGGGCTAGAAGTAGATAAGAAAACAGCGCCAGAAAGCATCACAGAAAAACTAAAGGATGAAGGGTATAAAATAGGGATTGTAAGTAGTGTTTCGATAGATCATGCAACACCAGCTGCATTTTATGCCCATGTACCATCTAGAGGAAATATGTATGATATTGCCCTCCAATTAGCAGAGAGTGATTTTGATTACTTTGGTGGGGGGTCTTTAGTTCAACCTACAGGGAAAAATAAGGATCAAAAAAATGCTTTTGATATTATTCAAGGAAATGGGTATTTAATTGCAGATGAGAGGGAAGAAATTTTATCTTTAGATGAAAACTCTGGAAAAGTATATGCAATTAACCCAGAATTACAAGATTCTCAAGCTTTACATTATAGCATTGATGCCAAAGAGGATACACTTCAATTAAAGGATTTTGTACAAAAGGGAATTGATGTATTAGATAATGAACAAGGTTTCTTTATGATGGTAGAAGGTGGGAAAATAGACTGGGCAGGGCATGCAAATGATGCTAGGACAAATATTCAAGATGTCATTGCACTAGATGAAGCTATCCAAGTAGCTATGGATTTTGCTGAAGAGCATCCAGAAGAAACACTTATTATTGTAACAGGAGATCATGAAACAGGTGGTATGACAATAGGTCATGCAACAACGGGTTATGATACAGCTTTTGATGTATTAGAAAAACAAAAAATATCTTATGTAGCATTTGATGAATTACTAGAGGCGTATAAAGTTGAGGTAGCTGAGGGAAAAGCATCAGGAAAGTTAGAAGAACTTCTACCAGTAATTAAAGAAAGCTTTGGATTAATAACATCAAAAGATGTTGATGCAGCTAAAGAAAAAAATAAAAATTTAGTACTTACAGATTATGAGTATAAAAAATTAGAAAAAGCTTTTGTAGAGACTATGAAGTCTGCTAGTGAGCGTACAAGTGATCAAGAGGCAGGAGTACTCTATGGTTCTTATGAACCACTTAGTGTGACGCTTACACATGTCTTAAACAATAAAGCTGGAATTGGATGGACATCATACTCACATACTGGAGTACCAGTACCGGTTTACGCGATGGGAGCAGGAGCAGAAATATTTGGAGGTTCATACGACAATACAGATATTTTCAATAAATTAGTTGAAGTTTGTGGATTAAAATAAAGAATAGAAGCTGTCTCTGTTCAAAGAATGAGACAGCTTTATTTTATTGAAATATAAATAATAGTAGAATGAATGGTGAGAAAATGAAGAGATATTTAAAAAATAAAAATGTGATATTTTCTATAATATGTTTGATATTGATAGGTATTCTACTAGTTATACCTACAGGGTTTGAAAAACAAATTTATGTTAATGCAGAGGGAGTTAAAGCAAAGGTTATTAGTACAAATGAAAGTGCAGTATATAGTAATGGATTACTTAAGCAGGGGACACAGACTGCAAATATAGAGATTTTGCAAGGAACACATAAGGGTGAGCAAGTAGAGGCTACAAACTTTTTAACGGGTCAATTAGAATTTGATAAATTTTTTAAAAGTGGAGATAAAGCGTTCGTTCTACTGGAACAAGATGAAAAAGGAAAAATTATCTTTGCAAATATGATTGATCATTACAGGCTAAACTTAGAAATAATGTTAGTATTATTATTTGCAGGGGCATTAGTAATTTTTTCTGGAAGTACAGGTGTACGTACCCTTATTTCATTTGCATTTAGTTTGTTATGTATTTGGAAGGTACTGATTCCTTTATTACTGAAAGGATATCATCCTATGTTTATTAGTCTGATAATAGGGGTAACGATGGCGGTTGTTACATTAATATTAGTGGCAGGATT
>JBOFPL010000135.1:0-8475 GCA_051659885.1 Cellulosilyticaceae bacterium | reverse complement strand
TGTTTAATATAATAAGAGGTTCACTGGTGCCAGAGAGTGGAGATATTCTGATTAATGGAAAGAACGTCAATGGATTAAAAGAAAATGAGCGAGCAGCTTTTCTTTCACAAGTTCATCAAAATCCTTCAGCAGGGGTATCGCCTGCATTGACTATATTAGAAAATATAGCTCTTTCAAATAAAAAGTGTGAAAGATTCTCTTTAAAAAGGCTTATAAAAAAGAATCAAATCGAAGGGTTTAAGGAAAACTTAAAGACACTAGAATTAGGGTTAGAAGAAAAGTTAGAGACAAAAGTGTCCTTATTATCAGGAGGGCAGAGACAGTCACTATCACTGCTGATGGCAACAATGAAAAAACCAGATTTATTACTTTTGGATGAACATACAGCAGCTTTAGATCCCAAGACTTCTAAGGTAGTATTGGAAAAAACATTAGACCTAGTTAAGCAGCATCAGATTACAACCCTGATGATTTCCCATAATTTAAGAGATGCCATCAAATACTCGGATAGAATCATCATGTTAAGTAAAGGAGAAGTGGTACTAGATGTAGCAAGTAAGGCAATTACAGAAGAGGAACTCACACAAATCTATGTATCCAAACAGTTTTTAGGACACTCTATAGCTATATAAGAATTATTCATAGACAATCAGGGGGAGAATATGAAAATTGGTATTATAACAGATATTCATAATAATATAGAAGCATTGAAGGCTGTAAGGCGAGAGTTTGAGAAAGTTGAAGTGGATGGGATAATTTGTTGTGGAGATATACTTGGCATTGGACCACGACCAGAGGAGACAGTTAAAGAGATAATGTCTCTCACAAATCTGATAGCATGTGTTCAAGGTAATCATGAACACTATCTATTGGAGGGAATGCCAGATAGTGTTCCCAATGAACAAAGAATGGGATATGCCGAAATGGAACATCACAGATGGGAACATAGCCAACTGAGTGATGAAGCCATTAAGTATCTTAGTAAATTACCTTCTCAAGTAACTGTGAAATTAGGGGGATTAAACATTTATGTGGCACACTATGCAATGGACGCAGAAGATAAATATGTTCAGTATAGGCCTAATCCAAATTTATCTGACTTGGAAAATATGTTCATGAATATTAAAGCAGATATTATTTTGTATGGTCACGACCATCAACTAGCGGTTAATCGGGATGATAAAAGCTGGTATATTAATTGCGGGCCATTAGGATGCCTGATAAATAATTTAAAGTATGCCAGAGCAGGAATCTTAACAATGGAGGAAGGGCAAGTTGATTTTGAATCATTACTCATTCAGTATGATACAGAAAAGGTGATTAAAGATATTTTAGAATTAGACTATCCAGATAGTAACAATATCTTAAAGTATTTTTATGGACTATAAGCCTAGGGAAAAGTATTTAGAGGTTTGACAGAGTAAGTAAGGAGGGGGAAAGATGTTAGAGATTATAAAAATCAATAGTGATAGGGCACAAGAGGTGTTGGAAATACAACAACAAGCATTTAGGGGATTGCTTCAAAAATATCAAGATTATGATACGAATCCAGCTATGGAGAGTCAAGAAAGAATAGTAAAAAAAATGGATCGCCCCTATACGGATACGTACTTAATAACACATGAGGGAATAAAGGCTGGTTCTGTTAGGATTAGCAATATTAAAGAAGGTGTTTATAAAGTATCCTCACTTGGTATCATACCTATATTTCAAAATAGAGGACTTGCGCAATTTGCACTTCATCGAATAGAGGAAAGATATCCAGCAGCAAAGCAGTGGGTACTTGCTACAATCAAGGAGGAACAAAAGAATTGCTACCTTTATGAAAAGTTAGGTTATGTACGCAATCAGGAAGCTCATATTATTAATGAAAAAATGACTATTGTTGGATATGAAAAATTTAAATAAAGATAGGGCAAATTGCATTAAAAAACAATGTGAATAAAAAGTAAGATAGGCTAAAAAGAATGAACGGATGGATGCATTCTTTTTAGCCTAAAAATATATAGCTTATTATTCTGTCACGAGATCTATTAGAAGGTTTAAAGCAGGTGTATACGAGTTGAATAATAAGCTTAATTATTTAGAGTAGGAGTGAATTATAAATGACACAGTAAGCCTTCTACATGGCCAGGAACTTTTACTTTACGATAAATTTTAGTGAGCATACCTTCAGCGTTAATGATAAAAGTGCTGCGTTCAATGCCAATACCTTTTTTACCACAAACTGTCTTCTCTTTTAAAACACCATATAGGTTACAAACAGTTTCTTCTTTATCGGAGAGAAGTATAAAAGGTAAATCATATTTAGTAATAAATTTATCATGTGAAGTAAGTGTATCACGACTAATGCCGAGAATAACTGTGTTATGAACGGTAAAGTCCTCAAAAAACTCTTTAAAATCTTGAGCTTCCCTAGAACAACCAGGGGTATTATCTCTTGGATAGAAATATAGAATGACATTTTTGCCCTTGTAGTCACTCAAATGATGTTCTTTTCCATCAGACCCAGGTAATATAAAATCTGGGGCTTGTATATTTTCTGTTAGAATAATCGGTTCCATTATTTTATCCTCCGTAAACATATATTACTAATAATTATTATCATATAAAACTTACTTTTTGTAAAGAGGTATGCTAAAATATATTTAAAAATATTTAAGAAAGGAAGTATTGAGTAATGCTTACAATTATGTCTCCTACAAAAACCTTTAGAGAAATTGAAGAAAATAAACCTTTTAAAATAGATAAGTTAGTTTTTAATAAGGAAGTAAGAATACTAATAGATGAACTCAAAAAATATAATGAGGAAGAACTTGCAAAGCTTATGAAGATGTCAGAAACTTTAGCTGAAATCAATTGCAAAAGAAATAAATACTTTGATGAAGAAATCTATGGAGCTTACCCAGCAATTTACTACTATTATGGAGAAGCTTTTAAGGAATTAGAAGCAGAAACTTTAGATGAGGAAAGCATTTACTTTGCGCAAGATCATTTAAGAATTCTTTCTGGGTTATATGGGATAGTATCTCCGCTAGATATTATTAAAGCATATAGATTAGAAATGGCTACTAAGCTTAAAACTTCTGATACTAAAGATTTATACACTTATTGGAAAGATAAACTAACAGATTATTTGATCTATGAAATAAGCCAAACAACAGGAGAGCCCATCCTGATCAATTTGGCCTCAGATGAATATGCTAAGGCGATAGATTGGAAAAAACTAAATCAACAGTTCCGAAGTGTAACAGTAGTCTTCAAAGAGAAAAAAGGAGACACTTACAAAGTAGTAGGAACCTATGCCAAAAAAGCTAGGGGCAAATTCATGCGTTATATGCTAGAGAATCAAATAAATACACTAGAGGAAATTAAGCAATTTAATCAAGACGGCTATCAATTTAATCCAGACCTCTCCTCTTTACAAACAATTACATTCACGCGCTAAGAGATGCCATTTGGCATCTCTTTTTATATTTTTATGCTTAGGTATCAATTAAAGCAATTTCTATCTTAAACCTTCACTTCAATTAAAGTAAAATATCAAACAATATACAGAAGATTCTTTATTAAAAACATCACCTAAAAGAGATAAAATAAAGAAAAGAAATTCAAAAGTTTATCAAATATGGAGGTGAATCATTTGGAAAATCAATTGCTGATAATGGAAGGTATAGATAAATCATTTCCAGGGGTACGAGCTCTAGATAATTGTAAGTTAGAGATACGTACAGGTGAAGTTCATGCTCTAGTGGGGGAGAATGGTGCAGGTAAATCAACGCTTATGAAGATTCTAACAGGAGTCTATACAAAGGATGCTGGAAGAATTATTTATAAAGGACAACAAGTAGAGATACCTAATACAAAGGTTGCACAAGGATTAGGTATTAGTATCATTCATCAGGAGCTTAATCTAATGCCTCACTTAACAGCTGCACAGAATATTTTTATAGGAAGAGAGTTTATGGGTGGGGACAAACTATTTGTAGAAGATAGTATGGCCAATAAAAAGGCAAAAGAAATCTTTGAGAAAATGAATCTAGATTTAGATCCTAAAGTTAAAGTAGGGACATTAACTGTTGCTAAGCAGCAGATGATAGAAATTGCAAAAGCCTTATCTTTTGATTCGTCTATCTTGATTATGGATGAACCGACAGCAGCATTAACAGACTCTGAAATAGAGGAACTTTTTAAGATTATTAAGGACTTACAAAGCAAGGGTGTTGCGGTAGTGTATATCTCTCATAGAATGGAAGAGCTAAAGCGGATTACAGATAGAATTACCATTATGAGGGATGGATGTTATGTGAATACTGTAAACACAAAAGAGGTTTCGCTAGATGAGATTATTAGCATGATGGTGGGGCGAACGATTTATCATGATCCAAGAGGGAGTAGTAAAAATTCTAAAGGAGAAGTGATTTTAAAAGCTAAAAATCTTAACAGAGGAAAAATGATAAGGGATGTAAGTTTCCAGCTACATAAAGGAGAAATATTAGGTTTTGCAGGACTAATGGGTGCAGGGAGAACAGAAGTGGCAAGAGCTATATTTGGAGCAGATAAATTAGAAAGTGGGCAGATCTTTATAAAAGGAAAAGCGGTGAAGATTAGGCAACCTAAAGATGCTGTAGAAAATGGAATAGGATATCTGTCAGAAGATAGAAAACAATATGGGCTGACTGTAAGTGAATCTGTAGAAGAAAATATTTCATTAGCATCTATTGATAGCTTTACAAAGGTAGGGTTTACAAATTTTAAGACGATTACCGAAATCTCTAATAATTATATTAAGAAGTTAGCGATTAAAACCCCGAGCGCTAAACAAAAAATCAAAAATCTTTCAGGGGGTAATCAGCAGAAAGTAGTTATTGCAAAATGGCTATTAAGAGATTGCGATGTGCTTATTTTTGATGAGCCAACTAGAGGAATTGATATTGGGGCTAAAAGTGAAATCTATAATCTACTGTCTGAGTTAGCGGAGGAAGGTAAATCTATCATTATGATTTCTTCTGAGTTGCCAGAAATTCTTAGAATGAGTGATCGTATTATAGTGATGTGTGAGGGGAGAATTACAGGAGAGTTAGAAATAGAGCATGCCACTCAAGAAATTATTATGAGATATGCCACAAATAGAGAAAATTAAAAGATAGGGAGGGTAAAGAAACATGGCTAATTTAAATATAGGAGCAGATCAAACAGATGCTCCAAATAAAGTAAACCAATTCTTTAATGGTGCAGCAGCACAGAAAATCTTAGCTTTCGCAGCGCTTATTATACTGTTTATATTCTTTTCAGTAGCATCAGAGTTTTTCTTTACATTTGATAATGTTATTTCTATTATCTTAGCTACTTGTGTAAATGGTATTTTGGCTTTAGGAGTTACATTTGTTGTTATTACAGGAGGCATTGATTTGTCATTAGGAACAGTTATGACATTTGCATCAGTAATGGCAGCAGTAAGTATTAGTAACTGGGGATTACCTATATGGCTTGGATGTATTATTGCGGTATTAACAGGGGCGATGTGTGGATTTACAACAGGGACACTTATTTCTAGATTGAATCTACCACCATTTATTGCAACTTTGGGGATGATGATGGTGACTAAGGGATTATCGCTCGTTATATCTGGAGCAGCACCTGTTTACTTTCCAGATAAAGCACCAGATATGCCCAATCAAGTAGTATTTAGGGATATTGCGTTAGGAAACTTAATAGAAGGTATTCCAAATGCAGTGTGGGTATTTATTATTATGATCATTATTGCAGCAGTGGTACTTAATAAGACTAAATTAGGGCGCTATAACTTTGCTATTGGAAGTAATGAAGAAGCGACAAGGTTATCAGGGGTTAATGTTAAAGCGTGGAAAACAGCTATTTACACATTATGTGGTGCTTTTATGGGCGTGGCTGGAATTATTATGGCATCTAGATTAGGATCTGCACAACCAGCACTTGGTCAGGGGTATGAGTTAGATGCTATTGCAGCAGTTGTTATTGGAGGGACATCGTTAAGTGGTGGAGAAGGAACGATATTAGGAACGGTTATTGGAGCCTTTATTATGAGTACATTAACTAATGGACTAAAAGTAATGGCAGTGCCTCAACAATGGCAGACGGTTATTATAGGGTGTGTACTGATTTTATCTGTATTGTTAGATATCATGAGAAAAAGAAAGAAAAATTAATAAGTGTGGATTCCAATCTCTCCTGAAGAGGGGAATAAAATAGGTTTTTTCATATTAAGGGAGGAAGAAATATGAAGATGAAGAAGTTATTAGTAGCAGGTTTAAGTTTAGTTATGGCTATGGGGGTGATGACAGGTTGTTCATCAAGTAAACCAGCAGAAGATACATCAGCACCAGCAGCGGAAAAGAAAGAAGAAACTCAGGCAGAAACACCAACTGAGGAGAAAAAAGAAGAGGCTAAGGCAGAGTCAGAAACACCAGCAGAAATTATGATTCCAGTAGTATCTAAGGGATTCCAACATCAGTTTTGGCAAGCAGTTAAAATGGGAGCAGAGCAAGCTGCAGAAGAGTTTGGGGTAAAAATTACATTTGAAGGACCAGAGACAGAAGATCAAGTGGATAAACAACTTGAAATGCTTCAAGCAGCATTAGCGAAAAAACCACAAGCTATTTGTTTGGCAGCACTTGATTCTAAAGCGGCAACACCTTACCTTGAGCAAGCAGAAAAAGCAGGTATTCCTGTTATAGGATTTGACTCAGGAGTAGATAGTCCTATTGTCAAAACAACTTGTGCAACAGATAACTATGCAGCTGCAGCTGCAGCTGCTCATAAAATGGCTGAGTTAATAGGTGGAGAAGGTAAAGTCGGATTAGTTGTACACGGTCAAACAAGTCAATCAGCTAAAGATAGAAGAGATGGATTTATGGAGACAATGAAAAATGAATATCCAAATATTACTGTATTAGAACCACAGTATGGAGATGGAGACCATGCTAAATCCACTGAAGCAGCAAAAGCTATTATCACAGCGAATCCGGATGTAAAAGGAATTTATGGAGCTAACGAAGGATCAGCAGCAGGAGTAATCAATGCAGTCAAAGAACTTAATAAAGTAGGAGCAATTACTATTGTAGGATTTGACTCAGGAAAGATTATGATTGATGCGATTAAAAATGATGTAGCAGCAGGTTCTATTACACAAGATCCAGTAGGGATTGGGTATAAAGCCGTAGAAGCAGCTTATAAAGCTTATAAAGGGGAAGAGAATCCAGAGTTTATTGATACAGGGTTCAAGTGGTTTGATAAAACCAATATTGATACACCAGAAATTCAAGCTGTTATTTATGAATAAGTATTTGATGTTAAAAAGAGTCTTTGGATAACCAAAGACTCTTTTTAACATCAAATAAACAATAAAAAAGATAAAACAACAAAAATAAAAAAGAATACAACAAAACAAATATTGAATATGATATAATATGATTATTAAGAATTTTGTAAAGAGGGTGTAAATAACGATGAAAAAAGGGTATTTAGCATTTGATTTTGGAGCATCAAGTGGGAGGTTAGTATTAGGTGTTCTTAATCAAAACCAATTAGAATTAGAAGAAGTACATAGATTTCCTAATGAGCCTGTAGAAGCAAATGGAACAATGTATTGGGATTTTTTAAGATTGTTTCATGAAATGAAACAAGGATTAAAAAAGGCAGCGGCAAGAAAAGATATAGAGATTCAAGCAATAGGGATAGATACTTGGGGGGTAGATGGTGCTTGGTTGGATCAAGATGATCAATTAATAGGAAATCCGATTCATTATAGAGATAGTCGGACAAGTCGTATAATGGATGAGTTTTATACTAAAATTACCGATGAAAAGTTATATGAGCTTACAGGGATTCAAAAGACATCATTTAATACTGTGTATCAACTTTATTATGATAAGCATAAGAATGAAGTAATTAAGCAGCAGGGTAAGACCTGGTTATTTATGCCTGACTTATTTGGATTTCTTTTGACGGGTCATAAATATAATGAATATAGTGTAGCGTCAACGGGGGCTTTGATTAACCCAGAAACAAAAACATATCATGAAGAGGTGTTTAATACCTTAGATTTACCTATAGAATGTATGCAAAAAATAGTTATGCCAGGGACTATAGTGGGGAAATTAACACCTGCTATACAAGAGGAGACTGGTTTGGGAGAAGTGGCAGTTGTAGCTGTAGGAAGTCATGACACAGCATCTGCTGTAGCTGCCACACCTTTGGAACATGAAAATGAAATCTACTTAGTATGTGGCACATGGTGCCTTATGGGAATGGAATTAAAGGAAGCGTGTATTACACCTGAGACAAAAGCGTATAACTTAACAAATGAAGGTGGAATAGAGGGTACTACGCGCTTACTGAAGAATATCAATGGGTTATGGTTTTTACAGCAACTCAAGAAAGTATGGAATGAACAAGGGAAAGATATAGACTTCCCAGATATGATAGCAGAAGTTA
>JBOFPL010000134.1:0-21226 GCA_051659885.1 Cellulosilyticaceae bacterium | reverse complement strand
AGAATCTTAAAACAAATCATGGTGCCAACACCTAAAGGGTGTATTGAAGATGGCTATTTAGAAGATGAAGAGGCATTAGTTAAAACGTTTAAAGAGTTACTGAGAACAGAAAAAATTAAGACACAAACAGCCTATCTATTGATAGATAGCTCACAGATTATTACCCGAGAAATAGAGTTTGAAGGAGTTAATAATAAATATTTAAAACAATTACTAGGTTATAGAGTGGAGGAGTATTTGCCGATACAAGCAGCTGATTATGAAGTGGACTTTCAAGTTACAAAAGAGTTTGAAGAAGAGGGAGTTAAAAAACTAAGAATATTAGCTGTTGCAGCACCTAAAGTGCTGATTAGACAGTATATTGGATGGAGTAGACAACTCAATTTAAAGTTAAAAGGAATTAGTATTCAATCTGCTAACATTGGAAGATGCTTAAGTACTTTAGAACAGGCGAGACAGGAGTCTGTTTTAGTTATAGATATAGGTGGAAAGACAACCAATTTAACGATTATAGAACAAGGTGTAGGGAGATTAACTCAAAAAATAGACTTTGGCATAGAGGAGTTAGATGCCTGCTTAGAAGAGGAATTTGAGGAAGAAGATTTAGAAGAAATTCAAGCTTTTAAGATGAAGTATGGTGCGATCTATGAAGAAGTAAATCTAGATGAAGAAAATTTCTTTAGTAAGTATATTAGTGTGTTGATTAAAAATAAGATAGATGAAGAATTAATCAAAGGCATTGAGACATTTATAAAGTTTTATGAGACAAGCTATGCGCCCCATCGCATTAAAAAAATGAGTTTAATAGGTGGAGGAGCGTATTTGAAAAATATTGAGGGTTATTTAGAAAATAGTTTAGGTATAGAAGCAGAAATTATAAAAAGCATAGGGTCAACCAAGGTTTTCGAAGAAAAAGTTCCTTATTTTGCAAATCTTTTAGGATTAGTAAAAGGTGCATAGGAGGGTGAGATGCAAACGATCAATTTATTACCACAACAATATGTAAAGCGAGAAAAAAATAAAGCACTTAAGTCAATAGTAGGAATAGTCATAGCTGTAGAGTTGGGGATAACAGGAGTGACAGCGTTAATACCGATCAAAACAATACAGGATAAAAAGCAATATATAGCCCATATAGAGGAGCGATTACAAGATGTTAGGTTCGATGAAGTAAAAGCGATGCAAGTAGCATTAGACCAAGAAATAGAAAACTATGAGCAGTGGTCAGGACGGATCATGGAGATGAAGCAATTACCTTTTATTAGTGACAATTTGCTAGATACCTTATTGGGAAATATTCCTGTGGGGGTAAGTATAGATCAATTAGAAATGCAAGAACAAAATCAGTTCATCAAAATAGAAGGGAAAACAGTAAGTGTATTCGCTTTGATGGGGTATATTACAAAGCTAGAAGGAATCTATGAGCAAGTAGAGATTCAATTCGATCTAGGGGAGATTAAGCTGGATAAGGGATACAATCAATTTGAGATGACCATGCAGTGGAAACAAGTTGAGAATAGTCAAGAAAGTATAGAAGCTATGGAGGATAGTCAGGATGAGTAAAGGAGGCAAAATTTTAGGGATTTTATTAGGAATAGGAGTAATTATTGGTCAAATTTATTATTTCACCAATATATATCCTAAATATAATCAGACAATAGAAGCTTTAAATGTCGAAGTAGCCTCGCAGGAACAAACACTTATTAGTTTAGAAAATGGACTTAAAAGGTTACCTGAGACTAAGCAAGAGCTAAAAGATACACAGCTAGAAGTTCAGGCACTTATTGAAAGAATGCCTTCGTATTCTTCGGCAGCTAAGGACTTAGCAGAGTTGATGAAAGGGTTAGAAGCCAGTCGGTTTATCAATATAGAAGTACAGCCAGGAGAAAGTATAGAACATAAATACCAAAATCAGATGCTGATAGAAAACATATATACGTTAACATATATAGCTCCCTTTTCTGAAGCAAAAGGTTTTGTAGAGAGTTTAAATAGTGCTTATCAAATTATAAATATTAAAGCGTTTCAGACGGATAACTATCCTCAAATAGATGAGGAAAATAGAGAGGCTTATAGATTAATTTATGGAGAAAAATTTAAAGAATTAGTAGAGGCTACTATAAGTTTTTCTTTATTTGTGAATCCGACATCCGATATAGAAGAAGCTTATAGTGCGTCTACAGATATATTAGTAGATCCAGAAAATGCTTTTAGAAATATGGAAGGGGTATGGAATCCGAGTCAGCAAGAGCTAGGAAAGAATAAGACCTTACTAGATATACCAGTTAGAAGCAATGAAACTAAATTTGAAATTGATATAAAAAATATGAATGATACAGTCAGTCGATATAGCTTTAAGGGACCCAAGGGATTAAATCAGGGAATGAATAGTCAAGAAAAGATTTATTTAGAGTTTATTTTAACTAGAACAGGTTATCAAGTTGTTTTAAGAGATCATAAAGGGAATGAAAAACAGATAGCGGATCAATTAACAATTAAGGCACCAGCGTTAAAAATTAACTCTCAGTTAGTAGCAGGAAAACAGGGGTCAGAAGTCCATATAGCTATTAATAATCAAACCGATGAGGTTATGGTAATAGATATAGAAGGGACCATGTTAGGAAATTTACATATCTATAATGAAAAGGGAGAAGAAGTTAATAGAGGAAGTGTAAAGGGAAAATTGATTATTAGATAGGGGGACAGGTCATAAAAAAATATCTCATGTCTAAGCAAGGATTTAGTTATATAGAAGTTGTATGTTGTATAGTAATTTTGGGAATTATTATTCCACCGTTATTAAGTCTAATCATAAATTTTACAAGACTAAATCAACAAGCCTTCACGAATCAAGAAGTAGCTTGTTATATGCAAAATATGATGGAAGAAGTGAAAGAAAGGTTAGTAAAAATCATGGAAGAACCCCATGAATTAAATGATTTAAAAACCAACAAAGATCAAGTTCAAAGCATGCAATCCTTTTTTAAAGAAGAGCGATGGGGGCAGGCTATAGAAGAGTACTATAGATGGGACCAGTATATTTATGAGATAGGCATATGGGAGGTAGACATGCCCTATCAGGAGAATCTAAAGGATACCTTTGGGGAGTGGATTAAACTATCCTCTATAGACGGAGAAAGATTAGAAAGTATGGGATACCAGTTAGCGGCAGCTGTTCAAAGTGAAGAGATGATGCTAGAGTGGATAAGGATAAATGGCAGTAACAATTATTACAATGTATTGGCGCCTAGTTATCAAGCAAAGGATGAAACTATTCAAGGACAAGCTACTATAAAATGGTTTGAACAAGAGAATAGAAGTACTTTGATAGATGAACAAGGGAATCAAAGACAAGAGCTACCATTAGCAGATGTGACTGGGCAGTGGGGAACTATCGAGTACGATGAAATAGAGGAGAGTTACCTTTTAAAAATAGACAATCGTATTATAGAAGGGAAAGTAGTAATTACAATAGATTTAGAAGAAATGAAAAAAGAAAAGGTACACTCCATAGTGAATGTTATTAACCAGTCAAACTGTGAACTTATTGTAAAAGTTATGTTGGCAGACACACCGGAGGATTTGGAAGAAGTGGGAAATTTGATAACAATACAGAATCCTTACCAAGAGACTGTGATTACATATTATGAGCAAAAGAATAGACCTAATAATCCTTTTGTGATAGGGGTACTTATCAGAGAGAGTGAAGAAGAGGAAAAGGAGAAAATATTAGGGAAAATGATGGATATTTATTCACCTAAAGCAAGATAAAAGGGGAGAAGGAGGATGAATCAAAAGGGGAGTGTCACATTAGTTTGTATGTTACTAATGAGTATAATGATGGCAACTGTAGGTGGTATAAGTAAATTAGTGACTATGGAAGCTAAATCATCTCATGTTAAAAAGAGTACGGTAAATAGTTATCATTTAGCAGAGTCTGCAGTAGAACTCTTTGTAGATGGGATGAATCGCCTAATAGAGGAATCTCACCCACAAATTATAGCAACCTTAAAGCAGGATATAAAAAAACAAATGGAAAAGGTCAATCCATCAGAGGAAACGGTAGATCAGATTACTTATGAGATAGATAGTAGATGGGTACAAATGAGATATTTAGCCCTTGTTTATGAGATTTTATTAGAGGAATATTGTTATAAATCAAGTAATGAGTACCGAGCAAAGACGATACGGTATGAGGTGAAAACGGAAGGTGATGGACAAACTTATACAACTCAGATTAAATTAATACCCTACTTTAATGCCAAAGGATTTAGTGATCAAGATCGAAATAAAGAGTTAATTGACACCAATAGACTATTTGGTTTAAAGGATTTTAAGAGTTATAAGGGAGAGGAATTAACAAGGCTTTATGAAGAAGTTTTAAAAAAATTAAAAAGTAGTCGGTATAGAGATGTTTTTTCTATAAAAGCTGAGGTGGATACTTTGGGGGAAGGTCGTAAAGTTTATAATAAAGAAAAGGTTATTAGTAAAATAAAAGGTGTAGGGTTAGAGCGTTTTGAATATAAAATGATAGATAAAAATGATGAAGGATACCCGATGAGTGAAGCGAATCAAATGTTTGACCTTTATATATTAGGGGTGCCGCTGAAAGTGAAAATAGGAAATTTAAAATCAGATTAATTAAAATGAATAAGGAATGGGGGGGAGATGTAGATGCATCATAAATGGATAAGTATAATTTTAATAGTTAGTTTAAGTTTAGTAGGATGTAGTGTGGATACCCAAGAAGCAAACAGTCTAAAAGTGGAACAGATATTATCTCAAGAAGTAACCGAGATAAATCAAGATCCTCAAAGACAATCTACATCGATTAATGTGGAAGAGCTTAGTGATTTTTTTAGAATCTATTTCGAATTATCTCAGGAACAGAGGCTGCTATTAAATCAAGACCCTCTTAATCTAGAAGGCGCTGAACAAGAGCATTATAAAGAACAAGTGAGCGCATTTCAAAAGGTGGTAGGCGTTTACTTGGAGGAGAAAAGCAGTGAGAGATTAGCAGAAGGAGATCTAGGAAGTTCATTTCATGTACCTAAAATTTTAGAAATGAATAAATATGTAACAATAGGAGAATCAGAGGTAGAGGCAGTAAATATACAGTCTATGAGACCATTAGGTGAAAATATAATTTATGAAGTAGATGTTGTAACAAGAGAAAAGGTAATCAGTAGTATAGAGGCCAATAAGTTATATACTTGGGATGAGGGGAAAAGGTATTATAGAATGCGTGAAGCACATGAAACGATTACTAATTCTTTTGAAGATACAGCTTATTTAGGAGAGGAACTTAGTCAATCTTATTTATTTTTACAAGAGACACCAGATGAATTAGTAGATACAATAAGATTAGTTCATAGTTATTGGGTAGAGGTAGCGCCAGGAGAAAATTTAAAAATAGTCACTTTAGAAGAGGCAACTCCTTTTGCAATAGGCGTAAATGATCGACAGAAAGCAAGTAGTCATAAATATGTTGACCGAATACCTTATGAAAAAGAAGTGTCACAATCCTCAAGAGAACGTATAAAAAAGGTTTTAACTACTTTGATGTGTCAACCAAAAGATTTTTTTGAGAAGTATAAAAAAATAATTTATACTTCTGCAGAGCAAGTTGAAGAAACCTTTGAAGGAATTGGCTTAGAGGAAGAAATTATTGTGCCACAAGTAGGTTATAGAAATGCTTATAGTGCCAATCTGGATCCTTATAAAGATAGTATTAAGAAGATTAAGCTTGCAGATAAGGGTATGAAAATAACGCCAAGTATTTTTAGTACCCAAAAACAACCAAGATATCAAGTAGAAGTTTTATTTGAAGGATTATGTCAAGATAATCAATTAAAATATTACAAGACAGAATATTTAATAGGTTTTGAACAAGAAAAAATTGAATTTATCCATTTTATCTCAGCTAAGCAAATACCTCTTGAACAATATAGGAAGTTAAGTATAGAATAAATTAGAAAAATAAAGTAAAATTTAAGAGAAAAAGATAATATTAAAAGATTGAGAGGCAAAAAATATGCTAACAAGATTTTTCCCAGAAAAATATTTAACCTCTATATTTGAATTAAATATTGATGAATTAATGAAACAAGGAATCAAAGGCATTATATTTGATATAGATAACACGCTAGTACCTTATGATGTAGCGGAGCCAACGGATAAAATTATAGAGTTATTTGAAGAAATTAAAAGAAAAGGGCTCCAAATTACACTTGTATCCAACAATAAAGAGGATAGAGTGATTAAGTTTAACGAAAAACTTAAAGTTTTTGCAATTCATAAGGCTAGAAAGCCACGTACAATTAACCTCAAAAGGGCGATGGAATTAATGCAATTACAATCTGAGCAGGTAGCGATAGTTGGAGATCAGGTGTTTACAGATGTCTATGGTGGGAATAGAGCGGGGATTACGACTATTCTTGTGAATCCGGTGAGTGAAAAAGATGAGTTGATTACCAAAGTAAAGCGAGGTCTAGAGAAGAAAATATTGAGGAGGTATGAAGCGCATGTTACAAAGCATAACAGGTAAACATCGTGTATGTGGCGTAATAGGTGATCCGATTAGTCATACGTTATCACCTCTAATTCATAATACGATCAATAAATATGGGGAAGAACAAATGGTATATGTCCCGTTTCATGTGAGGCCAGAGCGATTGGAAGAAGCGATTAAAGGGGCATATGCACTAGGTATTCAAGGTTTGAATGTTACCATGCCTCATAAACAAAAAATTATGAGCTATTTAGAGGAGATAGATGAAGAAGCGAAACGGGTGAATGCAGTCAATACAATTGTATATGCTGAAACAGGGTACAAAGGATACAATACAGATGTATATGGACTCAGACGTGCGATGGAGACAGGGAATATTGAGTATAAGGAGCAAAACATAGCGATTATAGGTAGTGGTGGAGCAGCTTATGCAGCTGTAGAGTGTGTGATTCAAACTGCCAAGCATATTCATTTATTCAATAGAACTTTAGAAAAGGCCAATGAATTAAAATCGTACTTTAGCCAGTATTATGATACAAAGATAACTATCCATGCATTAAATGAAGAAATAGAAGAATCAATTGATTTAGTGATTCAAACAACAGGATTAGGGATGGGAGAGCATAAAACGTGCATACCTGAGTGTGCGCCACATTTACTGGCTAAGGCAAAGTATGCAGTAGATATGATCTATAATCCATGGGAGACGCTTTTCTTAAAGACAGCAAGAGAAAAAGGATGTCAATGTATCAATGGATTCGGAATGCTATTTTATCAAGCAGTGAGAGCCTATGAGTTAATGAATCGTTGTGAATATAGTGAGGCAGTTATCCAAACAATTGAAGAGGAAATATATACATTGCTGAAGTGAGGGTGAGATGGGGCAACGGGGAATAACGTTGATAGAAGTAGTATGTGCATTAGCACTTATAGGGATTGCTATGGCTGTAGTGATACCCAGCACTAGGATGTTAGAAAGTATAGTGTTTAGCCAACGGGTAGATCAAATTCATGCAGGTGTCATCCATGCTCGTCAAATGGCAAGGACAACAAATAATACACATAGAATAATAAAGATAAATCCTACTCAAGGAGAAAAGAAAAATGAGATTATGATTTATGGAATGGGTGCATCACCGATGAGAGAAATCTATGAATTGCCAACTCACATAGAAATAAAGATAGGGAACCAAGAAATGACTAGTGAGTATGACATAGAATTTGAGGGTGATAACTCCTCTTTGAGAGCTGGGACGATAACGCTTAAGAATTATAGATTAGGAAAACAGGTACAAATTCGAGTAAGACCTGTAACTGGAAAGACAGCTATCTACACAACAGATCTAAGAAAGGGGGAGTAAAGAAATGATGTTAAAACAAGTCTATTTTATAGGATTTATGGGGTGTGGCAAAACAACTTATGCAAAGAAAGTTGCAAAGGCACTAGATAAGTCGTGGATAGATTTAGATGATGAAATAGAAAAAAAAGTCGGAGGGACAATAACGCATCTTTTTGAAACAAAAGGAGAAAGCTATTTTAGAGCAATTGAGAGTAAGATGCTTGAAGAAAGTGTACATCAGATCCAAGCTATCATAGCTACAGGTGGAGGAATCATTAAACAACCAGGTAATAGAGAAGTGCTAAAAAGACAACAAACAATTTATCTCAAATGGTCATTTGATACTTTATACGAAAGAATAAGGGGAGATAAGGCGAGGCCACTAGCAAAGAGCTATGAACAACTTCTAGAGCTTTTTAAAAGCAGAGAGGCTTATTATGAGGAAGTAGCAACTTTTATTGTAGAAGGTGAAGGTAAATCAAAAGAAGTGATTACACAAGAAATTATAGAGTTGTTAGGAGGAAAAAATGAAGATAGCTGTTATTAATGGACCTAATTTGAATTTTCTAGGGATTAGAGAGCCGGAAGTTTATGGTAAAGCAACGCTTAAGGATTTAGAAGAGCAATTAAAGCATTACAACGAAGAAAAATACCAAGCAGAGCTCATTTTCTTTCAGTCTAATGTAGAAGGAGAAATAATTAATTTTTTACAACAATGTTATCAAGATCAAGTAGAGGGGATTATGATGAATCCAGGAGCATTCACACATTATAGTTATGCGTTGACGGATGCTATCAAGAGTATCTCAATTCCAACAGTAGAAGTACATATCTCCAATATCCACACAAGAGAAGAGTTTAGAAGACATTCTGTGACAGCTGCAAGTTGTTTAGGTATTATTAGTGGATTTGGATTTGAAGGATATCTATTAGCTTTAGATGCACTTATAAGACGTGTACAATCATAAAGAGAAGAGGATTAAAATGAACAGTAGATTACAAAATTTAAGAACAAGTTTAGAAGCACATAAAATAGACGCTTTGCTCATAACAGATGGAGCAAATAAAAAATATATCAGTGGATTTGCAGGATCAAGTGCGCTACTTTATATTTCTCAAAATAAAGCTGTATTAATTACAGACTTTAGATATATTGAACAGGCTACTAATCAATGTCCAGAGTTTGAAATTATTGATCAAGGTTCAGTAGGAATGATTGGAACAGCCATGAAAATAGCACAAGCAGATAATGCTAAGTATATTGGTTTTGAAAGTGCTCATACTAATTACAGTACTTACAAACAGCTCAGTGGATTTGACCATTTTGAATTAGTACCAACAGAAAATATTATTGAAGCATTTAGACAGATTAAAGATGAAAGTGAACTAGCTAAAATGAGAAAGGCGGAAAGTATAGGTGATTTCGCTTTCTCTAAAATTGTTTCACTTATTAATCTAGAATATAAAAATGGGCTTACAGAGAATGATGTGGCTTTAGAATTAGAGCGCATTATGAGACAAAATGGTGCATCTGGAACATCTTTTAGTTCAATTGTAGCAGCAGGTGCTAAATCTTCACTTTGTCATGCTGTACCAGGCAATGAGTTACTGAGCCAAGGTGGTTTTGTGGTATTAGATTTTGGTTGTGTTTATGAAGGCTATTGTTCGGATATGACACGTACTCTTTTCATAGGGGAACCAAGTGAGAAACATTTAGAAATCTATAATACAGTACTCAAAGCTCAACTTGCAGCTCTTGAAGGTATTAGGCCGGGTATGAGAGGTAAAGATGTGGATAAAATTGCTAGAGATATTATCACGAACGCTGGATTTGGTGAGTACTTTGGTCATGGATTAGGCCATAGTGCAGGCCTTGAAGTACATGAAAATCCTAGATTTTCAATGGCGGAAGAAGGAGTTATTAAGCCAGGTATGGTTCTAACGGTAGAACCGGGAATCTATGTGCCAGGGTTAGGTGGCGTGCGTATTGAGGATATGGTTGTTGTGACAGAAACCGGCATAGAAAACTTTACGAAGTCCCCAAAAGAGCTTATAATAGTAAAATAAGGCAAAAAATCGTTGAAAAAATTAAAGATGTAGTTTACACTATATTAGGAAAAACATATTAGGAGGAAATATCATGATTTCAGCAGGTGATTTTAGAAACGGTGTTACAATCGAATTCGAAGGTAACTTATTTCAAATTATAGAGTTTCAACACGTAAAACCAGGAAAAGGTGCAGCGTTCGTACGTTGTAAAATAAAAAATATCAAAACAGGTGGAGTAGTAGAGAGAACTTTCCGTCCAAGTGAAAAAGTACCAAAAGCACATATTGATCGTAACGATATGCAATACTTATACAATGATGGTGAATTATACCACTTCATGGATGTAAACACATATGACCAAATCGCAGTTAATGCATCTCAAGTTGGAGATACATTAAAATTCGTTAAAGAAAACGAAATGGTTAAAATTCTTGCACACCAAGGAAACGTATTTGGAATTGAGCCTCCTATCAACGTTGACCTTGAAATTACAGAAACTGAGCCAGGTATCAAAGGTGATACAGCTCAAGGGGCTACAAAACCAGCTATCGTTGAAACAGGAGCTAGAGTAATGGTTCCATTATTCATCGAACAAGGTGAAGTAATCCGTATTGATACACGTACTGGAGAATACATGGGTAGAGCATAATACCTATTTTAAAGGATATCCCGCAAGGGATATCCTTTTTTTGTTTTGTAGAGAAGTTTTACTTTTATGCAAAAATAAGATTGTAGACTATTATTTTGTGCTTTTAAGAGAATAGAGTTCTAAATAAGGACATCCCCTCATATATTGAAGTAGTAACTATACAAAGGAGGAGGACTATGATTAAAGATAATATTTTAAGTATCATGCCCCATAGTATTAGAGGAATGATGGAGCGTATTGGTGTTGAAAAGTTCAACCAAATGGAAGAAATTAGATTACGAGTTGGACAACCTTTACTTATTACGGTAGCTGGAAAAGAATATGGGCTAGACTACACAGGAACATGTGATCTGAAAAGAGGATATAAGGTAATTGAACAAGATGTAAGTAGTGTTTTGAAATTTATCAGTGGATTCTCACTCTATGCGTTGGAGGATGAGATTAGACAAGGATATATCACTATAGAGGGAGGGCACCGAATAGGGATAGTAGGGAAGGCAGTTGTTGAGAAAAATAGTATTAAAACGCTCAAGTATATGAGTGCGTTAAATATAAGGATTGCTCATGAAGTAATTGGATGCAGTGATAAAATACTTCCTTACTTATTTGAAAAGTCTAGGTTATGTCATACGCTTATTGTGTCCCCACCTAAGTGCGGAAAAACCACTATTTTAAGAGACCTTATTAGGAATTTAAGTAATGGGTTTTATGCGTATGGACCTTTTACGGTAGGCGTAGTAGATGAACGCTCAGAAATAGCAGGATGCTATATGGGGGTACCACAAAATGATATAGGGACAAGGACAGATGTACTAGATGGATGCCCTAAGGTAGAGGGGATGCATATGCTCCTTAGATCTATGTCTCCTCAAGTTATTGCAGTAGATGAAATTGGTAAAAAAGAAGATATGTTAGCTTTAGAAGAGGTATTAGGAGCAGGTGTTTCTATACTTTGCACAGTACATGGAATGGATTTAGATGATTGTTATAAAAAACCTATTTTAAAAGAGATGATAGATCAAGGATTATTTGAAAGAATTGTGGTATTAGGAAATTATCCTACTCCGGGTGTAGTGAAGGGGATTTTTGATGTGACTAATCAGTTTAAGGTATTAAGGTAGGTGAATAGTGATGAAACTATTAGGAATAACAATCATACTTCTAACTTGTACGGTGATGGGGTTTTATATAGATGCATGGCAAAGAGAAAGGGTGAGGGAGCTAGAAGAATTAATTTATGCCTTCGAAATTTTAAAAGGAGAAATAGATTATAGACTTACACCGCTCATTGAAGCTTGCCAGACGGTTGGTGGTATGACTAGCCAAAATATTAGTGCAGTTTTTAAAAGCTTTGGACAATGCTTAAAAGATAGACAAGCAGTGGATACGAAACAAATGTGGGAACAGTCTATTAAAGTGAATAAGGGAGAATTACATTTGACAGACGAAGATTATGTGGTGTTGGTTGAATTTGGAAGTATAGTGGGACATCTAGATAAAGAAATGCAAAAAAGAAACATTGAACTCTTGTTAAATAAGTTAACTAGAGTAAAAGATGAGGCAAAAGAGCGATATGGTAGGACAAGTAAAATGTATAAGGGCATAGGGATATTAATTGGTGCATGTATAAGTATAGTTTTAATATAGGGGGAATGAAAAATGATAGATGTAGTAATGATTATGAAAATAGCGGGATTAGGACTTATACTTTGGGCAATAGAAGAGGTGCTTGAACAAGCAGGACTTAAAACACCTAAAAAGTACGTGGGTATTATAGGGACACTTGTTATTTTAATGGTAGTTATAGGTGAAATTTTAAAGTTTTTTGAGACAGTACAGACAATGTTTACATTTTAAGGAGGTTACCTATGAATATCTTACAATTGGTAGCTTTTGCAATGTTAGCCATCATGGTCATTAGAGTATTGATACCGATAAGTGGTAATTTTCAAATCTATATAAGAATACTAGTTGGACTAATGATTACAATCGTTGCTTGTTCGCAGCTTGATATTATTTTTAATATTATTAAAGACTTAGCCTTCAAGATAAAAATGGAAGGTACTTACTTGATGATTATTTTCAAAATCATAGGAATTGCTTACATTGCTGAATTTGGCTATCAGCTTTGTAAAGATGCAGGAGAAGAAGGAATTGGTAATAAAATTCAGTTTGCTGCAAAGGTGATGATATTTGTAGTAGCTGCACCTATTATTCTTGCATTGATAGAACTTATTACACAGCTAATCTAATCAAGATGAAGAGGTGGGGGAATGCAAAAGAAAATTATTTACATAGTGATGATTGCTTTGATGTGGCTAGGTGTGGTGTCACTAGCTTGTGCATCAGAAGCAGATGTTAGTAAAAATGAAGTGATAGAAACTCAAATAAATATGCTTGACTGGAATGCTATAGAAGAAGTACAAGCTAGGCTACAAGAGCAAATACCAGCTATGAAAGGATTTAATCTAAAAGAAGAAGTTAAGTTGATTGTTTCAGGAGAAAAAGAATTTTCTTTGCAAGAGATTGTGGGGATTATACTTGATATGCTATTTAAAGAGATGAGAACTTATGTAAATGTAATTGCTCGGTTTATATTAATTGTTATCATGTGCAATTTATTAAGTAAGCTCAGTGCTTCTTTTAATTCTAAAGAGATTACTAAATTTGCTTTTTTTGTATGCTATATTTTGATTATCTATAGTGTAGTACAGTCGTTGGTTACAGTAGTGGATTTAGCGCATACCACCATAGGAAATCTAAGAGATATGATGTTAGTTGCTTTGCCTACGCTATTAGCTTTTATGGCAGTTTCAGGGTATATTGCTTCATCGGCTGCGTTAGCTCCAATTATTATGGCGGCCCTCAATATGATAGCTTTTTTCATCCAGAAACTCGTTTTACCGAGTATCGTAAGTGTGGTTATTTTACAAATCATTAGTAGTATGAGTGAAGAATTTAAAATTGATAAATTAATAGGACTCTTTTATAAGGGATCCAAGTGGGTGCTGCGGAGTATATTGATTTTAAGCATAGGAATTATGGGAGCCTACAATGTGGTCTTACCTGCTCTAGATGTAACGATGAAAAGGGTGGGGATGAAGCTAGGGACTAAATTTATTCCTGTCATAGGGGATGCTGTAGGCGGTGCTATAGAATTTATTGTAAGGTGTTCGGGGTTGATTAAGAATGCTTTTGCATTAGGAATAATTATGTGGATAATCCTAATAGTAGCGATTCCTCTTATTAAGATTATTACATATATTTTCTTATACAATATAGCAGCTGCAGTGATAGAACCCTTAGGAGATAGTAAGATGTCTAAAATTGCTACAAACTTAGCCAAAGGGTGTGAGTTTGTAATGAGTTGTGTAGGCATTGTAGCGTTGCTGAGTATAGTGACTATGGTCATTTGTATGAGTGTGGGCGCAACAGGATTGTAGGAGGAGAGAGAAATGAAAGAATATATGCAGATACTCATATGGACCATGTTATTTGTTATTATTGTTGAAATGATTTTTCCGGCTTCTGATTTTAAAAAGTATCTTAAAATTATTTTAGGATTTATTATTGTGTATACGATTTTTACACCGATTGTTAAAGGCGGATTTTGGAATCAGGGGAAGTATGATGAGTATGTTAACTATTATCAAGAACAAATGGGCATGATGCAGAATGTAAGTATAAGTTTTGAAGAATATGAAAGTGAGATGCTAGATCTTTATAAGACACAAGAATTAGAAAAGATAGGTAATAAATTAGAAAAACAGTTGAATTTAAAAGTTACAGCAGGAGAGATGAACTTTGATACAACAGGGTATACACCAGAAATTACAGATATTTATCTAGAAGTAGCTGAGGCTAAAGAAGAGGCCAAGAAAATTGCTGTTCCTAAAATAAAAATAGGAGAAAAGGATGATAGCTTGGCCTTGGAGCAGGACAATTTAAAAAAAGAAATAAAAAATTGTCTTGAAGACTTCTATAATTGGGACAACGTTAATATAAATATTAGTGTACAAGGTGATTAGATAAGGAGGAAGTAAGGTATGGGAGATGAAAAATACCCTAATAAGAGTGTTAGAGAGCAATTAGAAAAAACAAAAGAAAAAACAGGAGGAATGCAAAAGATTAATATGCAGTTCTTTGCAGAAAATGGTGATGGTAACAAACTAACTAAGTTACACAAAGCTCTACTTGCAGGATTAGTGGTGGTAGCGGTAGGCATTGTATGCACTTTTGTAGTACCTAAGCCAGAACCTAATGATATAGCTATGATAGCTCCTGTAGTTGAAGCAAGTAGTACCGCAAAAGAAGACAAGAATCAGTATGATGCAGATTTAGAAAAAAGGTTAGAAGAAATACTTGGACAAATTGAGGGAGTTGGTAATGTAGATGTAATGGTTACGTTAGCAACAAGCAAAGAAAAAGTGCTAGCAGAAGAGAAAAATATTAACACAGAAAAGACTGATGAAAAAGATAGCACAGGTGGAACAAGAACGACAAATAAAGAAAATACACAGAATAAAGTTATTATGGCAGATGGTAATAAACCTTACGTAGTTAAAGAACAGATGCCAGCCATTAGTGGAGTTTTAGTAGTAGCAGAAGGAGGAGATGATAGTTATATTAAGAGTGCTATTATAGATTCAGTATCATCGCTTCTAGGTATTCCAGTACATAAAGTATCAGTATTTAAAATGGGAAAAAACTAAGGGGGTAAACCACATGTTCGAATTTAGAAGAAACCAAATTATTGTTACAGTATTAGTATTTATGATTGCTATTGCAGCTTTTTTACAATTTAAAGATCCAGGTGAAATCGTAGTTGCACCACAACTTGTAGAAGGTGAAGGGGCAATGAAGGAAGTAGCTGTTACAGAAATAGATCCTTCAGATGTAGATTTTTTTGAGCAATTTACAGTAGATGAAAATGGGGCAATTGAAACACTTGCGCCAGATGCTCAAGATGAAGAGGAAGCTGTTCCAAGTGAAGAAGCAGAAAGTAACGTAAAAACAGGGGATGTTGTTATTACTAAACAAAATCCTAATAATTTAGTAGAGAGCAAAGGGGACAAAAATATTTCAGTAAGCTATTTTGTAGAAGAAAAAATGCTTAGAGAGCAAACAAGAGCAGCTCAAATTGAGCAACTTACAGAGTATGTAGCAAATGAAAGTTTAGATGCAGATACAAAAGCAAAAGCAGCAGAATCTCTTTTAGCACTTAATGATCGTATTGAAAAAGAGAATGCAGCAGAAGCACTTTTAAGAGCAAAAGGATTCAAAGATGTCTTTGTAAGAATTGATGAAAAGTCAGTAGATGTAGTGATTAATAGAACAGATTTATCAGATGAAGAAATCGCTCAAATCGAAGAAATTGTACATAGAAAAACAGGATATAGCATAGGACAAATAAAAATACATATGAATAAAGAAAATGCAAATAACTAATAGAAGTAGCTAAAGTAATTTTACTTTAGCTACTCTTTTTCATAAATCGATTTACAACAGCTATAAAAATTGTATATAATAAAAGAAAAGATTGAATAACAGGAGGCATTACTGTGGAAGAAAATAAATTAATTAATGTGGATCTGGAAGAAGAAGTAGGGCAAGTTCAAATTGCAGATGATGTAATAGCAGTAATAGCTGAGATTGCAGCATTAGAAGTTGATGGTATTGTAAGTATCGGAAATAATAAACAAGATATCGTTCATACTATTAGAGGAAAGAAAGCTTCAAAGGGAATTAAAGTTGAAGTAGGTGTAGGTGAAGTCTATATAGATGTAGTAGCAACGATTAAATATGGTGTAAAAATTCAAGATGTTTGTTTAAAAGTACAGGAAAAAGTAAAAAATTCTATTGAAACAATGACAGGTCTTGGTGTAAAATCCGTAGATGTGCATGTCGTAGGCGTATCTTTTGAAAAAGATAAGCAAGTAGAGGAGTACTAGATTTTAGGCTAACCCGTATGGGTTAGCTTTCATTAATGAGGAGGCAACAATGACAAGACGCGAAGCTAGAGAATTAATAATGAAAATGCTATATGAGGCAACATTCCATGAGGAAGAAGATGGAACTCGTATATTACAAGAAAATATAAAAGAAGTAAAAGGTAAAATTAAAACTTTTATTGAAGAAGAATTTTTAGGTGTATTAGCTCATCAAGAAGAAATTGATACAATTATCAAAGAGAGTGCAAGTAACTGGAATATTGAAAGAATTGCAAAAGTGGATCATATGATTTTACGTATGGCTATTTATGAATTAAAATGGGGACAAGATATCCCACAAAAAGTTGCAATAAATGAGGCTATTGAGATTTCTAAGCTATACAGTACAGATAAGTCACCAAAGTTTATCAATGGTGTTTTAGGAAATGTGGCTAAATTAATCGAGGGATAAACATGAAAAAAAAGGTTGTCAGTGTCTTCGAAGTTAATAGATATGTAAGTCACCTGTTAGAAGAGGATTACTTACTATCAGATGTATGGATTTCTGGAGAGGTATCTAACTGTAAATATCATCATTCTGGACATATCTATTTTACAATAAAGGATGAACAAGCGAGTATTAGTGCAGTAATGTTTGCACGTGATGCAAGTAGGCTAGATGTAAAGTTGCAAGAAGGAACAAAAATTTATGCCCGTTCAAGGATTTCTATGTATCAGAAGACAGGAACCTATCAGTGTTATGTCTCAGAAATAGAATTACAAGGGATGGGAGTACTGTATGAGAAGTTTGAAAAACTAAAGGCAAAATTACTTCAAGAAGGATTATTTGAGAGTAGTTATAAAAAGCCTATTCCTACTTTTCCTAAAAAAGTAGGAGTTATTACTTCTCATACAGGGGCTGCTATCAAAGATATTCTACAAGTGGCTAAAAGACGTAATCCAAGCATTCCAGTATATATCTATTCATCTCATGTACAAGGTGAGTATGCCAAAGATGAACTTGTAAAGTGTATTAAACAAGCGAATAAAGATAAAATAGTAGATGTGATCATCCTTGGGCGTGGAGGCGGTTCGATAGAGGACTTATGGGCCTTTAATGAAGAAGTAGTAGCAAGAGCAATCTTTGACTCTCAGATTCCTATAGTATCAGCAGTAGGTCATGAAGTAGACTTTACAATCTCAGATTTTGTAAGCGATAGGCGAGCAGCTACACCATCAGCTGCAGCAGAAATTGTTTTTCCATCAAAGGAAGAGTATCTAGACGTGGTTCAAAGATATGAAGATTCTTTGAAGTATATGGTCTATCAAAAGATTAAAAGAGGTAATGAGCGATTAAACTATCTTATAAGTAGGCCTGTATACGCTCATAAACAAAGATACTTTGAAGATTTAATGATTCAAGTAGATGATTTAACAGTAGACTTACAAAAAGCTTATAAAAATCAACTTCAATTAGCAGGCAAAGTATTTGAGGATAGAGTGAATCAGTTAGAAAAACTTTCACCACTAGGAACGCTTAAAAGAGGCTATAGTTTAGCAATGACAGAAGATGAACGTGTAATTCAATCTATAGCAGAGATTAAAGAGGGTGACTCCATTAAAGTTAGAGTATCAGATGGTGAATTTAAAGCAAAGGTTGAGCAGAAAGGGTAAGAGATTATGCCTAGAAAAACAACTAAAGATTTTGAAAGCTCAATAGCAGAGCTTGAAACAATTATTTCAGAATTAGAAAATGGGACCATTTCATTAGACGATAGTATTAAAAAGTATAAACAAGGAATGGAACTTGCAGCATACTGTAGCAAGGTACTCAAAAAAGCAGAACAAGAAGTATTTATTTATGAAGAAAAAAGTTTTAAAAAATTAAATGGGGATAATGAAGATGAAGCTTGATGCATATAGAATGATATTTGAAGAACGTTTAGCTGACATATTGCCACCAGGAGAAGGACATTTTGCAAGACTTTATGAGTCAATGAAATATAGTACATGTGCGGGAGGGAAAAGGATTAGGCCCCTTTTAATGCAGTTAGCTTACGAAGCCGTAGGTGGACAGGTAGATATTAGCCCATATATGTGTGCGATTGAAATGATTCATACGTATTCTTTAATTCATGATGATTTGCCAGCAATGGATAATGATGATTTTAGAAGAGGAAAGTTAACTAATCATAAAATGTTTGATGAAGCAACAGCTATTTTAGCTGGAGATGCACTATTAACTTATGCATTTGAATGTATGTTAGCAGATGCATTAGAATCAGATGATATGGCAAGAGTAAGAGCAGCATATGTACTGAGTGAAGCGAGTGGAACTTGTGGAATGGTAGCGGGACAAATATTAGATATAACAAGTGAAGGTAAACCTATATCTAAAGATACTCTAGATATTATCCATTTACATAAGACTGGTGCACTGATTGCAGCGGCAACTAAAATGGGTGCTATTCTAGGGCATGGAAGCCCGGTGGAAATTTCTGCATTCGAAATGTATGGTAAATATTTAGGGAAAGTTTTTCAAATAATAGATGATATACTTGATCAAACATCTACATTAGAAGAACTAGGTAAGCCGATTAAAAGTGATGAAAAAAATCAAAAGACCACATATACTTCTTTCTACTCTGTAGAAGAGTGTTATGCTATTGCAGAAGATTTAACTCAGAAGGCTCTTAAATGTCTAGATAAGGTTAGTGGAGAGACGACATTACTTAGACAATTAGCATTAGACTTAGTATATAGAAAGAATTAGGAGGTAGTATGAATATATTTAATGAAATTCTATCAAATAAAATTCTTATGGTTTCCATATTAAGTTGGTTTTTGGCTCAGCTCATTAAGTTAGTTTTAACTTTGATTAACGAAAAGAGATTAGACTTTAATAAATTGATGTCTTCTGGAGGAATGCCAAGCTCTCATAGTTCGTTTACTGTGGCATTAGCAGTAGGTGTAGGGCAAGTCCACGGTTACCAAAGTGGCTTATTTGCAGTTGCATCTGTATTTAGCTTTGTAGTGATGTATGATGCAGCAAATGTAAGATTAGAGGCGGGTAAACAAGCAGCTGTACTTAATAGAATTATTGATACTATGCAGGATACACACTTAAAACTTGAGGAAAGATTAAAAGAATTATTAGGGCATACACCTATTCAAGTATTAGCAGGAGCTATACTAGGAATTGTTGTAGCATTAGTTTGCTTTTCATAAACTAAAAAAAAGAGAAGATATTACACTTGGTAATATCTTCTCTTTTTTTTAGCTATGATAAAACAAAAAACTACATACTATAAATACAATGGTAGAGTATATATAGTGTAAGCCTTGTAATTATTAAGAAAAAAAAGTATACTAATAGTAAAATGAATTAGGATATAAATGGTAAGATATTAATAAATAGACAATATGTGACAATCGTAAGGGTTGTCCTTTTTTGGTAGGCAATTTATAAATGAAAGAGTGGAAAATATGTTAGAGAAACTATCACAAATTAAGAGTCCAGAGGACCTAAAGAATTTAGAACAGAGTGAACTGCCTGCATTAGCAAAAGATATAAGAAAGTTTTTAGTTCAATCTATCGCAAAAACAGGAGGGCATCTTGCCTCTAACTTAGGGGTTGTAGAACTTACAGTGGCACTTCATTATATATTTGATTCTCCTAAAGATAAATTTGTATGGGATGTAGGCCATCAAGCGTATGTACACAAACTGCTTACAGGGAGAAGAGCAGGATTTAAAACATTAAGAAAAACGGATGGTATGAGTGGATTTCCTAAGAGGCATGAAAGTGAACATGATGCCTTTGAAACAGGGCATAGTTCAACATCTATCTCCGCAGCTTTAGGGTTGGCTGTAGGGAGAGATTTGAAAGGTGAAGAAGGACATGTAATAGCTGTAATTGGAGATGGAGCACTGACTGGTGGAATGGCTTTTGAGGCACTCAATAATGCTGGCAGAGGACACAATAATGTAATTGTGATACTTAATGATAATGAAATGAGTATCTCTGAGAATGTAGGGGGGATGTGTAAATATCTTAATCGCTTACGCTCTACCAAAGAATACATTAAAGCGAAGGAAGATGTAGAGGATATATTGAATCAAATTCCTATAGTGGGCGATACTCTAGTAGAAACGGTAAAAAGAACAAAAGAAGGCGTAAAATCTTTCTTTATACAAGATACATTATTTGAAGAATTAGGAATTACTTATTTAGGACCTATTAATGGACATTCATTTGAAGATCTTATTAATATTTTAGAAAATGCTAAGGAAATGAAAGGACCTATTTTAATTCATGTAAAGACTCAAAAGGGTAGAGGATATAATTTGGCAGAAGAAGACCCAAGTCGTTATCATGGTGTAACACCGTTTAATATAGCAACAGGTAAAAAATTATCTAATGATAGCACACCTACTTTTTCACATACATTTGGAAAGGCTATGGTAAGTTTAGCTAGTGAAAACGATAAAGTATTAGGTATTACAGCAGCAATGCGAGAAGGAACAGGATTATTAGAGTTTGCCCAGCAGTATCCAGAGAGATTTTTTGATGTGGGGATTGCAGAGCAACATGCAGTAACATTTGCGGCAGGATTGGCAATGCAAGGATATAGACCAGTTGTAGCAGTCTATTCTTCGTTTTTACAACGTGCGTATGATCAGATTTTACATGACGTAGCACTTCAGAAATTACCGGTTATATTTGCTATAGATCGTGCAGGATTAG
>JBOFPL010000133.1:0-11308 GCA_051659885.1 Cellulosilyticaceae bacterium | reverse complement strand
GAGCCTATTAGTGAGTTTCATTTAAGTGCTATAGCAGAGGCGATGAATCAAATGATTGGGTCTGCATCCACTTCTATGTCTCAGATGTTTGAGAAAAAAATAGATATTAGCCCACCACACGCAGCGCAAGTGACAGATGCCAAAACGTATTTAGAGCAGTTAATGAATACAGAGGAAGTAGTGGTAAAAGTATCTTTTAGAATGCAAATTTTAGAGAATATCATTGATAGTGAATTAATGCAGGTCCTACCATTATCTTTTGCTAAGGATTTAGTAGATAACATATTAAATAAGCAAAGAGGTGTTGTAAGTCAAGTAAATAGTGCGAGGGATGAAGCTAAAGGAGCTAAACAAATGGAGAGTAAGGTCTATCAAGTAGAACAAGATATGCAAAGAGAAGTACATACTCAACCTTCACTAACAAATCAGAGACAAGTGGAGGTAGGACAACTACAGTTTCCAAGCTTTGAGAAAGAGGAATCTAGCCAGCCAGTAGGGAATATGGACGTGCTTTTAGATGTAGCTTTAGAGGTATCTGTAGAATTAGGAAGAACAAAGAAGAAGATTAAAGAAATTTTAGAATTTGGGCCTGGTACAGTAATAGAACTAGATCGGTTAGTGGGGGAGCCTATTGATGTACTAGTCAATGGAAAATATATTGCCAAAGGAGAAGTTGTAGTCATAGATGAAAACTTTGGCATTCGTATAACAGATATTATCAAACCAGAAAATAGGATTTAGGAAAGGTGAAATTATGTCAAAAAGAATATTAGTAGTAGATGATGCAGCATTTATGAGAATGATGATTAAGGATATCCTAACTAAAAATGGATATGAAGTCGTTGGAGAGGCTGATAATGGATTAAAGGCAGTAGAAAAATATAAAGAATTAAGCCCAGACTTAGTATTAATGGATATCACAATGCCTGAGATGGATGGTATTGAAGCAGTAAAGAAAATTAAAGCATTAGATCCAGGTGCACTCATTGTAATGTGCTCAGCGATGGGACAACAAGCGATGGTCATTGAGTCTATTCAATCCGGTGCAAAAGATTTTATTGTTAAACCGTTCCAAGCGGATCGTGTACTTGAAGCAATTAGAAAAGTAGTAGGTTAAGGTGAATGGTACAGGCAATTTTGGGAACCATTATTTTGCTTGTCATGTTTATAGGTGTACTTATATTGTCTTACATAGTAACTAAAAAATTAGGTGACTTCAAGCAAGGGGGAGTAAGAAGAAAAAATCTACAAATTGTAGAAGTTCTTCCTCTTGCAGGGGGTCAATACCTTTATATTGTTAAAGTAGGAATGGAGTATCATCTTTTTAGTGGAACAAAAGATTCGCTTAGACATTGTTTCAAACTAGAAGAAGAAAAACTTGATTTAGCAGGAGCAGAAAAGACACCTTTTGATGACTACTTAAAAAAATTTGTGAAAGCTAAAGAGGGAGAAATGAAATGAGTGAAAGTTTACAAATGATGGCTATCTTGACTGTGTTAGCATTAGCACCTTCAATATTGATTATGATGACTTCTTTTACGAGAATTGTCATTTCGTTATATTTCCTCAAATCAGCAATAGGTACACAACAGATGCCTCCTAACCAAATTATCATTGGGTTAGCATTATTTTTAACTTTTTTCGTGATGAGTCCTGTGTTTACACAAATTAATGAAAGTACACTGATTCCTTATCAAGAAGAGAAAATAACGCAAGAGCAGATGATAGAGCAAATTATTTATCCCATGAAGGAATTTATGATTAGGCAGACAAGGGATGAAGATATTAAGTTGTTCATGGATCTATCTAATAGAGAATCACTTACTAATGAAAGCCAGATTATACAAGAGCTACCGCTATATGTGGTAGTACCTGCATTTATTATTAGTGAGGTAAGGGCTGGATTTATTATAGGTTTTTTAATCTATTTACCATTTATTGTAATTGATATGGTTGTAGCATCTACATTGATGTCTATGGGAATGATGATGCTTCCTCCAGCTATGATTGCATTACCTTTTAAAATCTTACTATTTATATTAGTGGATGGATGGAATTTAATTATAGGACAGATTGTACAGACATTTAGGTAGGAGGGAATGAAGTGGAACAATTAGTCATTGATGTGATGAGAGAAACTATTGTAGTAATGATTAAAGTGGCTATGCCGATGTTGTTGGTAGCATTAAGTGTAGGTCTAATTGTAAGTGTTTTTCAAACAGCTACATCTATACAAGAACAGACATTGGCTTTTATTCCTAAAATTATAGCTGTGTTTTTAGCAATTATCATTTTTGGGTCTTGGATGATTACAACAGTGGTTGAATTCACTTCACGTATACTCACAAGCTTTACACAGTTTTTATAAGGATAAGACGATATGAATAATGAATTAGCAATATATACTCATCTAGATATATGGTTATTGATATTTTGTAGAATATTATTTTCACTAGTATTTTTACCCGTCATAGTAGAGACTAAAGTGCCTACACAGATTAAAGTAGGATTAAGTGCTATTTTAAGCTCGATTGTTTTTTTTACCATAGAGATTACGCCTATAAATTATAATGAGACACTCTTAGGATTTGGCTTAGTACTACTGAAGGAAATGATTATAGGACTCATTATAGGATTTAGTATCTTAATATTCTTTCAAGTGTACTACTTTGTAGGGAATTTATTAAGTACTCAAGGTGGAATAGGGATGAGTACTGTTTTAGATCCTGTAAATGGTATGCAAATGCCTATTTTAGGTAAGTTTTATTATCTAGGATTTTGCACACTATTTATATTATCGGGCGGATACCACTGGTTTATAACCTCTTTAGTAGAAACTTTTATTCATATACCAGTTGGAGAAGGGGTAATCAGACCGGAAATGACATATGCAGTAGTGGAAGCGATATCAGTTTTTTGGGAAATGAGCTTTAAATTAGCAAGTCCTATTATAGCAGTCATTTTTATTGTGGATTGTGGATTAGGGATTTTGGCTAGGGCAGTGCCGCAAATGAATATGTTCGTAATAGGATTACCACTTAAAATGATTATCCTATTTATACTACTGATCATAACTACAGGATTAATTCCTATATTTAATAATTTAATTATCGAAAACATAACAGATACATTTTTTAATGTGCTAAGAGGGTTGATGCCATAATGAATACATATCAAATAAATCTACAGTTTTTTGCAGCGGAAGGAGAAGGAAGAACAGAAAAAGCAACACCTAAAAAAAGAGAAGATGCTAGAAAAAAGGGGCAAGTTGCTAAAAGTATGGAATTAAATACAGCCTTTATTTTAATGACATTCTTTGGAATGATGATGATTCTAGGGAGTTATTATCTGAGTAAAAGTATAGGAAATATAGAAAAAGTATTTATTCAAATTCCTGAAATGATTATCAACTATGATAGTCAAAAATTACTTCTATTAATAGCAAAGAGCATTATGGAAATCATTATTTTAAGTGGCCCATTGTGGGCGGGATTATTTATCGTAGGATTACTTATTAGTTTGGTACAGGTAGGATATCATCCTACATTAAAGACCTTAACACCAAAGTTTAATAAAATGAATCCTATTAAAGGGATCAAGAAAATAGTTTCTAAAGATGTACTTGTTGAATTACTAAAAAGTATAGGGAAGGTAATTTTCCTAGGGGCGATCTTAATGAATATCATTCAGAAAGAAATCCCGACATTTCTTAAGTTTTATGACATGACCACAAAGCAAATTCTACTAAATATGGGAGATGTTATTGTGAAAATAGGCTTAAATGTAGGTGGAGCATTTCTATTTTTAGCTATTCTAGACTATGCGTACCAGAAGTATAAATTTGAAGATAGTATCAAGATGAGTAAACAGGAAATAAAAGATGAATATAAACAGTCTGAGGGAGATCCTCAGGTTAAAGGAAAGATTAGACAAAAGATGAGAGAGATGTCTCTGAAAAGAATGATGCAGGCTATACCAGATGCAGATGTGATTATTACCAATCCAACTCATTTTGCAGTAGCCATATCTTATAATCCAGAAACAGGCTCTGCTCCTATAGTAGTAGCTAAAGGGGTAGATCATATAGCACAAAAAATAAAAGAAAAAGCCAAAGAGCATCAGGTGGAAATTGTTGAAAATAGATTATTAGCCAGGACACTTTACTATACAGTAGAAATTAATGCGCAGATACCACCTGAATTATATAATGCAGTAGCAGAAGTACTAGCCTTTGTGTATAGCTTACAAAATAAAATAAATAGGAGGAAGTAAAAGTGAAATTTAAAACAGGAGATTTGATTTTAGGAGTATTTGTTATCTCCATACTTGGGCTAATTATTATACCTTTACCCGATGGGATATTAAGTATGTTTTTAATTCTAAACATTTCTATAGCAGCAATGATATTACTGAGTGCCTTGTTTGCTAAAGAGTCGCTAGATCTATCGTTATTTCCAACCATGTTATTAATTACAACAATTTTTAGATTAGCACTTAATGTTTCTTCCACTAAGCTTATTCTTACAGAGGGTGATGCAGGAGCTGTTGTTAGTGCATTTGGAGAATTTGTTTCTAATGGAAATTTAATTATTGGTGCGATTATCTTTATGATTATTTCGATAGTAAACTTTTTAGTTATTACTAAAGGATCAGAACGTGTAGCAGAAGTGTCAGCGCGTTTTACATTAGACGCTATGCCAGGAAAACAAATGGCTATAGATGCTGATTTGAATTCAGGGTTTATAGACGAAGAAACAGCAAAAAATCGAAGAGAAAAAATTCAGCGTGAAGCAAGTTTCTTTGGTGCGATGGATGGAGCATCGAAGTTCGTTAAAAATGATGCTATAGCAGGAATCCTCATTACATTTATTAATATCATAGCAGGTATTATATTAGGTGTAGCGATGAATGGAATGGATTTTATGTCTGCTCTAGAGACCTATACGATATTGACTATAGGGGATGGATTAGTAAGTGCAATACCAGCTTTATTTATTTCAGCAGCAACGGGTATTTTAGTAACAAAAACAAATCAAGATGAGGAGATGAGTAAGGCAATATTTACTCAGTTTGCCTATTCGCCTTTAGTACTGTATATCGTTGGAGCGGTACTGGTTGCATTAGGGATATTTACACCGATGGGACTTGTATTGACGCTACCTATTGCAGGGTTATGGTTTTTGTTAGGAGCAAAAATTAGTACCAAACAAAAAATAGAAGATGTAGAAACACAAATTTCTACAGAAGATGTATTAGCAGAAGAAATTAGAAAACCTGAGAATGTTATCTCTTTATTACAAGTAGATCCTATAGAGTTAGAATTTGGATATGGGATTATCCCTTTGGCTGATGTAAATCAAGGCGGGGACTTGTTAGACCGAGTTGTGATGATTAGAAGACAGATTGCTTTAGAGTTAGGAACGATTGTGCCAATTATTCGTTTAAGAGACAACATACAGTTACCACCTAACACTTATAGTATAAAAATTAAGGGAGTTGAAATTACGAGGGGAGAAATATTGTTTGATCATTACATGGCAATGAATCCTGGCTATGTGGAAGAAGAAATCGATGGAATGGAAACAATTGAGCCTGCATTTGGATTGCCCGCGTTATGGATTACTGAGTCACAAAGAGAGCGAGCTGAAGCGAAAGGGTATACAGTAGTGGACTGTCCATCTATTATGGCAACTCATTTAACAGAGGTTATTAAAGCAAACTTAGCAACCTTACTAAGTAGACAAGATGTTCAAACACTGATAGATCATGTTGCAGAAACACATTCAGCACTTGTTAGTGAGTTAACACCTAAGTTATTGGGTTTGGGTGAACTGCAAAAAGTACTAGCCAATCTATTAAATGAAGGAATATCTATTAGGGATTTAGTGACTATTTGCGAAGTGCTAGCGGATTATGCACCTACGATTAGAGACACAGATGTCTTGACCGAGTATGTAAGGCAGGGACTATCTAGAGCGATATCGAAGAAGGTATTTATGGATACGACTAATCAAGTAATCACATTAGATCCAGCTATAGAGCAACTCATCATGGATAGTGTACAGCATACAGAACAAGGCGCATATGTTGCTTTAGATCCTACTATTTTACAAGAAGTAATTGGAAGGCTCAAACATGAGGTGAATAAGTTAACTGCTGTAGGGTTACAACCTGTTATCTTGACATCACCGATTGTAAGGATTTACTTTAAACAGTTAACGAGTCAATATATGCCTGATTTAACAGTGATTTCATACAATGAAATTGAACAAAATGTAGAAGTTCAATCGATAGGAATGGTTAGTGTAGCATGTGCAGTTTAGAGGAAAGATACGAATATATCATAGCGATTGGGACCTCTACAGGAGGACCCAAAGCCTTGGAGAAAGTTATTACAGCATTGCCTAAAGTATTACCGGCCACTTATGTCATTGTGCAACATATGCCAAGTGGCTTTACGAAATCTTTAGCAGATAGACTAGATGGTCTCGCAGAGATAGAAGTGAGAGAGGCTCAAGCAGGAGAAGTATTAAGAAAAGGTGTGGCTTATATCGCACCTGGCGGCAAACAATTTAGAATCATAAATAGTTTAAGACCAGAGATAGCAATTAGTGAAGAGGCGCATTATAAAGGGCATAGACCTTCGGTTAATGTGATGTTAAACTCCTTAGCTGATTTAAACACCACTAAAAAAATGATAGGAATTATCATGACAGGAATGGGAAGTGACGGAACAGAAGGCATCACTAATCTAAAAGGAAAAGTAAAAATTAAAGTAATTGCAGAGTCGGAAAGTAGTTGCGTAGTATATGGTATGCCGAAGTCTATTGTTAATTTAGGATTGCATGACTATGAAGTGCGGGTCGATGAGATAGTAAAAACAATAAAAAAAATAATAGGAGGATAGAACGTGGATACAAGCCAATACTTACAGATATTTATAGATGAGTCTAAGGATAATGTACAGCATTTAAATGAAAATTTATTAAGGCTAGAAACTTCCCCAAAAGATGAGCAGATAGTTAATGAAATTTTTAGGGTAGCACATACTTTGAAGGGCATGGCAGGAACTATGGGATTTACAAAGATGCAGCGCTTAACGCATCATGCAGAAAATGTGTTATCAGAAATTAGAGGTCATAAGTTAAATGTAGATACGCAGATTATAGATATACTTTTTCAATGTTTAGATGCATTGGAAAAGTATGTAGAGGAAATTATCCAGACTTCTTCAGAAGGAACAGAAGGGTTTGATGAACTGATTAGGCAACTAGAGCAGTTAATAAAAAGAAATGAAAGTGAAATGCAGGTGTTGGTAGGAGTTGAAACTACAAAGTTACCTCAAGAAGTAGAAGAAATAAAAGAAATAGCTTTTAAACAAGGAAATTCTGTTTTTGAGATAAACATTTGTTTAACACGGACCTGTATATTAAAAGCAGCTAGGGCATTTTTAGTTTTTAATGAATTAGGGGATATGGGTGAAATTATTCACTGCATTCCGTGTACCCAAGATATAGAAGATGAAAAATTTGAGAGAGAGTTTAAAGTAATTCTTATTACAACCTATACGGAAGAGGTGGTTCAAAAGGCTATTGAACGTGTAAGTGAAATAGAGTCTATTGAAATTGTAGTAAGTTCAAAAGCAGTAAAGAAAAATAGTGAGATTAATCCATATGGACAAGAAAATGTCCCCCAAACTTTAAATGAAGAAGAAAAACAAGAAGCAAAAGTAGTAAAAAAACAACAAGTTTCGGGGCAAAGTGTAAGAGTAAATATTGATAGGCTAGATACACTAATGAATTTAGTAAGTGAGCTTATTATTGTAAAAACTCAACTAGAAGAAATGAAAACTCAAAAGGAGCAAAATAATAATTATAATGAGTCTATTGAGTATTTAGAACGAATCACGACCAATTTACATGATGCAGTAATGAAAGTAAGAATGGTACCTATAGAGACGGTTTTTAATAGATTTCCGAGAATGATTAGGGATGTAGCTAGAAAATTAAATAAAGAAATTGATTTAGTGATAACTGGAGAAGAGACAGAGTTAGATCGTATTGTAATCGATGAGATTGGTGATCCTTTAATGCACCTTTTAAGAAATGCAGCAGATCATGGATTAGAAGACAGTGAGGAACGTAGGCAAAGGGGAAAGGTGGAAAAAGGTACTATTCAACTAAAGGCCTATCAAGATGGGAATAATGTCATTATAGAAGTAAGTGATGATGGAAGAGGAATAGATGCCAATAAGTTAAGAAGTAAAGCGATAGAAAAAGGAACGATGAGCAAAGGAGAAATAGAAGGCTTATCTGAACAAGAAGTGATTCAATTGCTTTTTGCACCAAGTTTTAGTACAGCCGAAAAGGTAACTGATTTATCAGGAAGAGGCGTTGGATTAGATGTAGTTAAAAATAAAATTACTACACTTGGTGGAGAGGTTGAAATAAAGACAAAGGTAGGACAAGGGAGCTCATTTATTGTTCGATTACCTTTAACTTTAGCTATTATACAGGCTTTATTGGTGGAAGTTGTTGAAGAAAAATATGCTATACCGTTAAGTAGCATTCAAAATATAGAAGAAATTGAAAAGAAAGAAATTAAAATTATTCAAAATCAAGAAGTAATTATGATTAGAAACCAAGTTGTTCCTATTATAAGGTTAGCGGATGTATTAGATTTAATAGGTCAAGAGAAAGAAAAGCTCATGGTTGTTATTGTAAGAAAAGGAGAAAAGCAAGTTGGGCTAATAGTAGATCGTCTGATTGGTCAACAAGAAATTGTAATCAAACCTTTAGGGAGATTTCTGAAACAAATTCAAATGATAGCTGGAGCTACTATATTAGGCAATGGAGAAGTAGCACTAATTCTAGATGTAAATACT
The DNA here is from genome assembly GCA_051659885.1 of Cellulosilyticaceae bacterium. Taxonomy (GTDB): domain Bacteria; phylum Bacillota; class Clostridia; order Lachnospirales; family Cellulosilyticaceae; genus JAVVPO01. The sequence continues at coordinate 2,424 of JBOFPL010000133.1, read as the reverse complement.
TTAGTTTAAGGGAGGGAAAGAAATGACTAGCCATCAAGAAAATCAATTTGTATTGTTTTTGCTAAAAGACCAGATGTATGGGGTGAATATTAAAAATGTACAGACAATAGAGCGTTTTAAGACGATTATGAGGGTCCCTAAAACACCTAAGAGTGTAAAGGGGGTTATGAATTTAAGGGGAGAAATTATTCCGATCATAACCATTAGTCCACTACTAGAAATAGAAGAGAGAGCAAATAGTTTAACAACGCGTATTATGATTCTTAGATTACAAGAAACATTAGTAGGGGTTATAGTGGATGAAGTAAAAGAGGTTGTTGCATTAGAGGTAGAAAAGATACATAGTGTGCAAAATATAAGAGGACTAAGCAATCAATACATAGATGGGATAGGACAGGTTGATGAGGGGAAAGAAGTCATTACGTTGTTAAACCTGGATACAATTGTAGAGGATGCATTTGGGATGGTGAAGGATGAGGAGCATAGGAGCTAATGTAAATAAATTAATAAAAGCATTAGATAAACAATAATGAGTGAGGTCATAAAAGTTGGAATGGCAGAACTAAAAGTTGCAACAGCACCTAATTGTTTAATGACCCTGGGGTTAGGGTCTTGTGTAGGTGTTGTAATTTATGATCCAGTTACGAAGGTTGGTGGACTAGTCCATATTATGTTGCCGGATAGTACTCAAATTAGGCACAATAGTAATAAAGCTAAATTTGCAGATACAGGCATTAAGGAATTAGTTGAGCAGTTGATAGAGGCCGGAGCTAATAAAAGAAAAATGGTAGCTAAAATTGCAGGTGGGGCACAAATGTTTCAATTTAAGCAAATGGATAGTGCTTTATATATAGGAAAGAGAAATACAGAGGCAGTTAAAGAAGAATTAAAGCAGTACAATATTCCGTTATTGGCAAGTGATACAGGGAATCATTATGGGAGAACTGTAGAATTCTGTTTACAAACAGGGAGAATGAAAGTGAAAAGTATTGGTAATGGCATAAAAGAAATATAACTTCAAGGGGGTAAGTCCGATGATAAAAAGTGAGTGTCTAACAGATGTATGGATTAAATACAATCAGACAAAAGATTTGCAGATTAAGCAAAACTTAATAGAACATTACGCATATATGGTGAAATTAGTAGCCGGAAGATTAAGTATTTATTTAAATAACTATGTGGATCTAGAAGATTTAATGGGATATGGTGTAATTGGGCTTATAGATGCAATAGATAAATTTAACTTAGAAAAGAATGTCAAATTTGAAACGTATGCTTCACTTAGAATAAGAGGTGCAATATTAGATGAAATTAGAAAATTGGATTGGGTACCAAGAACATTAAGGAAAAAACAAAAAGAATTAACAAAAGCATACACAGAGCTAGAGAGCACTTTAGGAAGAGCACCTACAGATGAGGAAATGAGCACAAAGTTAAATGTTAACGATAAAGAATATGCAAATTTAGTACAGGAAACGAATATATCTAGCCTAGTTTCAATTGATGAGTATGAATTACAAGTAGCAAATATAAAAGATACAAGTATGGTTACCCCAGAAGAACATATGCAAAAGCAAGAAATGTTAGAAGTACTACAACAAGCTATAGAACATTTGTCAGAAAGGGAGCAGATGGTTATTCAACTATATTATTTCGAAGAGCTGACTTTAAAAGAAATTAGTAGTATTTTAGAAGTTTCTGAATCAAGAATTTCACAATTACATACAAAAGCTGTAGGTAAATTGAGGATAAAATTAACCAAATACAATATGGTACTTCCGTTATAGAAGTACTTTATTGTTTTTTTATATTGAAAGAAAGAGAACTAGGGGATAAGGGTAAGAAGAAAATCTAACAATTAATCGTATAAAATCCTTGAAAACACAACATATTAAGAGAAGAGAAAAGATAATTTATGCGAAAACCATAAAAAAATAGCATTTAGTCATTGTACTATAAAAAAATATATGATATACTTTAGAACGAAAAATAAAACACACACATATGCGGATATTGAGTAGGGTGCTGATTATAAATAGTCTACTTTAATGATGAAGTATATGGAGGAGAAACCAGGAGGCAATAACATGGGCGTTATTTCAATGAAACAACTTTTAGAAGCAGGTGTTCACTTCGGACATCAAACAAGAAGATGGAACCCAAAAATGAGAGAGTACATCTTCACAGAAAGAAACGGAATCTACATCATCGACTTACAAAAAACTGCTAAAAAAGTAGATGAGGCACATGCTTTCATGCGTCAAATCGGTGAAAACGGTGGTAAAGTATTATTCGTAGGTACTAAAAAACAAGCTCAAGATTCAATCAAATCTGAAGCAGAGCGTTGTGGAATGTACTACGTAAACCAAAGATGGTTAGGTGGTATGCTTACTAACTTCTCAACAATCAAAAGCCGTGTAGCTA
>JBOFPL010000132.1:0-2787 GCA_051659885.1 Cellulosilyticaceae bacterium | reverse complement strand
CTGGATAAAGGTTTTTAACTGCTTGTGCTAAAATATGTGCTGCTGTATGACGAAATGCCCATTTACCATCTTTATCATTGAATGTAAGAATTTCTAATTCTACATCTCCTGTTATAGGTGTTCTAAGGTCCACCATTTTACCATTAATACGTCCTGCACATGCAGCTCTTGCTAAACCTTCACTTAAATCTTTAGCTACATCTAATACTGTAACGTTTGCTTCATATTCTTTTTTTGTTCCATCTTTTAAAGTTACATTAATCATTTTCATTCTCCTTCCTATTCTTTAGCCTATTTCTAGACAACAAAAAAACTCCCATCCCTCACTAGCTTAGCTAGTAAAAGGGACGAGAGCATAATTTCCCGCGGTTCCACCCTTGTTGTTTCTTTTGATTTAAAAGAAACCACTTATTTCACTTAGACTCTAACGTAGTCACCGGATTGTTTTACAATCACTCAGAGGTGGTCTTCACTTATCTGTTTTAAAAATGCTCTCACCAATGCATCTTCTCTCTGAAAAAACAGCTATAAGCTACTCTTCTCTTCATCGCGTTCAACATATTAAATATGTCTTATATTCTAATCTCCCTAAAGGAAACTGTCAATAGTCTTTAATCACTTGTCGTATTTTCCTTGTCTAAACACATATCACAGCCTTCACAATATTCTATTTCTCCTTCAAAGATCATCTCTAATGTTTCGATAAACTGTTGGTTAGGATATTCTTTTCTATTGTGAATAACTACTTTCTTAGGGCACACTGTTATAAAGACATTCATTATTAAATCTTCTTCTGTTACCTCTGTTTCTCCCATAAGCTCTGTACAATACAATGCAATATATTCCTCTGTAATGTCTTTTTTATTAGTATTAAGTATTTTCATCTTTTTATTCACTTCTTGAATAAGATGTAAGGTACTTTCTAAAGACTCTTGTACTTTTCTTGACTCCCTAAGCAAATTAATAAATCTCAGATAATCTTTCTGTGTTTGATAATCATAAATTGTCTGTTCTAGTATATCTTCTAGTATGATTTTGTATTGGTGTGTTCTAAATAAAATCCACCCATCTATATTAAGTACTTTTTGCTCCTCTAACACTTTTAAAATAGGAGTATATAATAAATAGTATGAAATATATGAAACTCCTTCTTCTTTTGCTACATAATTATTAATAACAAAGAGGCTCTCTACTTCTTTTTTTTCTTTAGCCGTAAGATCTATCCTTGTCTTTAGACTTTCCTTTGCAAATTTAGTTAATACGCTAGATTGTACAATATTACTTATAATTGTGGCTATTCTTTCTAACATTAAACTTTTATCCTTCTTTGTTCCTTCAAATTCAAATGTGTGTACCTTGCCTTCACATCTTTCCTTCCAGTGCTTAGAAAGATCAAAAGGATATTGATGTGTATCTTTTAAATATTCTCGGAAAATATCTGTGTATTTGGTTGTAGCTATCATATATTGAACCATAGTATCCCCCCTAGGTTCTCTTTATTAATATATGATAGTCATCTTGTCTCCTTACCTTGTCTTTACTTATTTTACTTTGTCTTAGTAAAATATTTGAGTATTAAAAAAAGCTAGTAAGTACTTTTTGTACTTGCTAGCTTCTCAATCGGGATGACCGGACTTGAACCGACGACCTCTTGCCCCCCAGACAAGCGCCCTACCACCTGGGCTACATCCCGTTCTTTTTCTAAATTATACCAAATTAAATATTATATTTCAATATATTTTATTTATATATCTTATAAAATCTTATCTAAAGAGGTAATGACATCATTATCTTTTTATGTTAGAATAATTTTATCTAATATTAAAAGTATGGAGGCCATTTTATGATTTTAACTGTTACAATGAATCCCGCAATTGATAAAATTTACTTAGTAAGCAATTATACACTTGGTGAAGTTCACCGCCCAAATCAAGTAATTGCTTCTCCAGGCGGTAAAGGTTTAAATGTTGCCAGAGTATCTAATATCTTAGGACAGACTGTAGGTGCCACTGGTTTACTTGGTGGTGGTAATGGTACTTTTATAGCAAAAGCTGTTCAAGAACTTGGCATAAAAAGTGAATTTGTAAGTATAGAAGGGGAAACTAGAATCTGTATCAATGTATCTGATGATAAACAGGGACACTCCACAGAGGTTTTAGAACCAGGTCCAACTATTTCTGCTGTTGAAAGTGATGCTTTCATAGCTACTTTCTCTGAAATAATTAAAGACTATGAAGTTATTGCTTTATCAGGAAGCTTACCAAAAGGTCTTGATTCATCTTATTACCAAACACTTATTGAAATCTGCCATCAACAAAATAAGAAAGTTCTCCTCGATTCAAGCGGTGAAGCTTTCTCATTAGGCTTAAAAGCTATTCCTTATCTTGTTAAACCTAATAAGGATGAAATCAAACAATTCTATAGTGAAGAAGTAAACTGTATTGAAGATGCAGTAGCTGCTATTCGTTTCTTCAAAGCACAAGGTATTGAACTTCCTATCATTAGTATGGGGAAAGATGGTTGTGTAGCTGGTATTGAAAATCAAGTCTTCCACTTTACACTTCCTCCTGTAAGTGTTATTAACACTGTTGGTTCAGGTGATTCATTTATTGCTGGTTGTGCCGTAGGTATTGATAGAGGTTATAACTTACAAGATATCATCAAATTAGGTTGTGCTTGTGGAACAGCTAACACTCAATTTGCTCAAACTGGTTTTGTTACGTCTGAGCTAGTTGAAACATACTTCAATCAAGTTCAAGTTACTCAAATTGGTTAATTTACATAATT
>JBOFPL010000131.1:0-1940 GCA_051659885.1 Cellulosilyticaceae bacterium | reverse complement strand
CTGCTACAAGAAATGGTACCTTAATTTTCACCTTTTGGTTTTCTATCGCTACATACCCCAGTTGCACTAACCTAGCAATAAGGAGTTTATCATATTCATTGGGTTCTATCTCATTAATAATAATTTCTCTAACTCGTGCTATTTCAATAAGTTCTTCAGTATCAAAATCTCGTCGTTTCATATTATCTAATTGTAATCCATATATAGTACGCTCATTAATAAGCTGCTTTTCACAAGTTTTCACACCATAACCTGCTATTTTTTCTGTATAGGTATATTTATCTACCTTATTTGAAAGCAATGTTGCAATAACCCAATGATCCGTACCATCCTTTCTCTTAGGTCTACTTATATTATTCTCTTTCATAAGACCTTCTATAAAGCTAGCATATGTTTTATAAGTGTAATACCCTATTAAATCCCATAGCAATTCATCTTCTTCTAAATCGCAACCTATAAATCCTATTTTTCTGATTGATTCAATCTGTGATTTAAGTGATTCAAAAATATAATTTGCTATCTCTGAAATTAATTCATATTGAAATTTTGCTCGTTTTTCTCTATCTTCTACAGTATCAATCCAAAAATTAGTTCGATATTTATTTTTACCTACTATTTTTAGATAATCCATAAAAAGTAATCTTTCGATGTGATACTCTAAATAGGCTGCTGCTACTCCCAGCTTTCTACCTATTTCTTCAACTGTCAAAGCAGATTCATAGCATGCAAGGACTATGTTTTGGCAAAGTAAATCCTTTTTTAATCCATACATATTTTCATCTAGTATCCATCCTTCATGCCTAATATCCAATTCACTTGGGTGATAACTTAATTCTCTATTTTCCATCTCAATTCCCTCCCTAAGTTTTCTTCTTACTTCACTTAAGTGCCACCTTACTGTACTATCTTTGATACCTAGCTGTTCTGCTATTACTTGGCTACTTTTATTTTCGTAGTAAAAGGCTATTGTAATCTCACGCTGAATTTTTGCTAAATACGCTATTTCTTGGCGTAATCTTTGTAAATCTTCTTGTAAAATGTAATCATCTTCTATATTTTGATCATCTTTTAATTCCAAGCATTGATCTATTGATTCATCTCTCCAAGACTTAATATTTTTTCTTACATATTTAGACCAGGTATAATAACACAAAGTATAAACATACTGATCCATAGCTATTATTTCTTTACCTTCTTTTAATGCGCCAACTAAATTCAAAAAAATTTCTTGGCTCAATTCCTCAGCCTGATTAATGTCTTTAGTTTTATTTAATGCAAAGCCAAAAATCTTTTTTGAATACTGTTGTATCAGTTCTTCTGTCAAATAAATTCTTTTATACATATCATTTTCCTTTACTCTTGAATTGCAATTCATTATATAAGTACCCAACTTTTAAAAACTGTTGGGAAGATTTTAAAAAAAATAAATCTTAGTATATTATACTAAGATTTATTAGTTGTATCTATTCTGCTACAACACCCTTTTTAAGAATGATATTAGCATATAATGCGCTCTCACTCGTTGCCACAATAGCATAAGCTTTTTGAGCTCTATTGTAGAATTCAAAACGGTCGATGTATTCAATGTTTGCTTCTTTACCATCATATTTTTTAATTACCTCTTTATAGTCTTCCCAAATAGTAGGAACTACTGTATCTCCTGGCACTACTGCCATAAGGCCTACTGAGTGTTCTGCATAAGTATCTAGTGGAAAGAATGGTAAGATGGCTTCTAAAAGTTCTGTTACTGTGTGTCCATCACATCTTACTAATCTTTGTGCATTAGATGCAGCTGGAAAATTGCCATCTCCAAATACGATTTCATCACCATGGCCCATCTCCATCATGATTTTCTGTAAATATGGTTTTAGATAATTGTGAAAAGGGAGCTATTATTGCAATAGAATCTACAATTTCACCAGGTACTATAGATAAATTTG
>JBOFPL010000130.1:0-1897 GCA_051659885.1 Cellulosilyticaceae bacterium | reverse complement strand
TTGTACATATTAATATAAAAAGAGGACTTCCTCTAAAGGAAATCCTCTTCTATAGTTACTAAACTATATTTTTTCTATATATTCTTTATTATATAAGATATGTTTTTTCATAGCATCAAAAGCACTTTGAGCATCTCTTTCCTTAATAGCCTCTACTACAGCTCTGTGTGTCGTAATTGTTTCATTCTTTAGCGCTGATTTAGTTACATCTATAAATATAGGAATAGATCCATTAATAATAGGCAGTAAGTTTGATACAACTAAATTCTTACTACTTTTAGCAATCTGGGTATGCAATTCAATATCTTTATCAATGTGATTAATTCCTGCTAAAATTAATTCTTCAACCTCATCACATAATCTTTCCATCTCTCGGATTTCTTCATCTGTAGCTGTTAGTGCTGCTACTTCAGCAAGCTTTGGCTCCAATATCAACCTTATATCTAATGTATCAATTAAAAGTTTTTTCTTATCTTGAATAAACCTAAAACCTAATGGATCGTCTACAACACCCATTTTCTCTGAAATAAACGTTCCCAATCCTCTTCTAATTATTACTATATTTTGAGAGATAAGAATTTTAATAGCTTCTCTAATTGTATTTCGTCCTACTCCTAGACTACTAGATAATTCTGCTTCACTCGGTAATTTATCTCCAGATTTTAATTGCTGTTGTTCAATAAATATTATCAGTTGATCTGCAACTATCTCTGCAAGAGGCTTATCTTTACGTAGTTTTTCTAACATGTTGTCCTCCTCTAAGATTTAATATTACTATCATATCAAAAATTTGCTCTATCGCCTACACTTTAGTTTCTTATAATTGCCACTCTTTAATACGATTAATTTTGCAAAAAGCATTTCTAGCCAAATCTTCATGCCTACTCATCCAATCTGCAAAATCATTCTTTAAATTTACTAGTATTTGTTGATGCTCAACAGAATTAATTAAATTTACTATTTCATAAGGGTCTTGTTGCAAATTAAAAAGTTGGTCCTCTCCTGCCCCATTAAATACATATTTCCACTTACCTTGTCTATACATCCTTTGAGTTGTAATCACATCAAAAGCTCCCATCCCCTGAGTTACAACATCATTTTCCCATCCCTCTTGATGCCTTTCTTGAATAAATCTAGTTAGTGGTCTTCCGTCGCCAAATCCTAATTCATCTTGTGGTACATATCCTGCTAAATCAAGTATTGTTGCATAAATATCACAAGTAGACGCAAAAGCTGTTTGTATGTAAGAACTATAGCCTTTTTGAGCAGGTTTAATTAATAATGGTATATTCGTTGTGTCATCATACATGCTATATGATTTATTTTCCAATCCACCATGGCATCCTTGATTATCTCCATGATCTGCTGCAAAGATAATAATTGTATCCTCGTAGATATCCTTTTGCTTCAAAAACTCTATTAGTCTACCTATCTGATTATCAATATGTGAAATGCATGCATAATAGTGTCTAAGTGTATTCTCAAAGAAATCCCAATCATACTCTGGCCTTCTAAGCAATTCATAAATCTTTGGCATCTTCTTTGGATCTTCTCTAAATGATGGTGATTCTGGAATTTTCACCTCTCTATATTTATCCAAAAACTCAGTAGGTGCATAGAAGGGTTCATGGGGACCCCAGAAATTCAATGCAAAGAAAAATGGTTGCTCTTGATGTGTAAAATTATCTATAATATCTATTGCTCTCTGGGTTAAGTAATATTCTATAGTTGATTCTATAGGTGATATGACTTCTGCCCAGGTTGAATGATCCCCCGCTCTACTTCCATGTCCTTTATTAATCATTTTTACTTCTAAGTTATTCTCACTTAAATACTCTTGAAACTGTGGATATCCCCAACCACCACATCCATGCCCCGGAAAGTCATCCCCAATAAA
>JBOFPL010000129.1:0-1804 GCA_051659885.1 Cellulosilyticaceae bacterium | reverse complement strand
TTCTTCTCTTTCTCTAAATCCCCATAGTACCCCTATAGTTTTTACCCCTGCATTCTTACCTGTAAATATATCTACATTGGTATCCCCAATATAAATGCACGCCTCCTTCTTTACCCCAAAGTGCTTAATCACTTCCTCTACAGTGTGAGGATCTGGCTTGGTAGGTAGTCCATCTCTTTGTCCATAAGCTAATTCTATGCGTTCGCCAAACACATTTTTCACTAATTCTTTTGCGAATAAATGTGGCTTATTGGATACTACAGCAGTATGTATACCTTTTTTTCTTAACCCCTCTAACACTTCTAATATACCTTCATAAGGCTTAGTACAATCAAAGCTATGTATCTTATAATACTGATCAAAAGTCTCTTTTACCTGAGCCCTCGTTATTTCATCTCTATGTGCTTCTGGCAACATGCGCTCTACTAGTTTATATACACCATCCCCCACAAACTTTTTATACTTATAGGTTTCATGCCCTTCAAACCCATGTTGTTTTAAAGCATAGTTTGAAGCATTCGCTAAATCCTCAAGTGTATCTAAAAGTGTCCCATCTAAATCAAATATCGCTAATTTATACATTTCCTCACCCTTTATTTATAGTTTAAAATCTTTATCAAACAAAGATAGATTAACAAATATCTCTTCTTTTTTATCCATACAATTACCCACTGTTAAACCGAGTAATCTCACTTTTTTATCTCTGATTTCTACCTTTTCTATCATTTCATCTAAGTGTTGTAAGATTTCAGCTTCTGTATAGATTGGCGCTTGGAAGGTTAGACTTCTAGTAATTTGTCTAAAGTCATCATATTTTACCTTGAGTGTTAATGTCCTACCACATTTTTCTGCTCGCTGCAATCTATACCCTACTTTATTCGCTATCTGCTCTAATTCCTTCTTTATAATTTCTGGTTTAAAAACCAAATCTTCGCTAAAGGTAGTCTCTGCTCCTACAGATTTTCTATCTCTATGACTTTCTACAGGTCTATCATCAATTCCCCTTGCAAAATCATAGAGTATATATCCCCTCTTATTAAAGCTAGCCACCAAATACTCTAAATCTAATCTTCTTAAATCTCCACCTGTGTGAATTCCTATTTTACGCAGCTCTTGTTCTGTTACTTTACCTACTCCATAAAACTTATTAATAGGAAGCTTTTCTAAGAAATCCTCTGTCATATCTGGCGTAATTACCATCAACCCATTTGGCTTATAGTAATCCGAAGCAATCTTTGCTAAAAATTTATTATATGATACTCCTGCTGAAGCCGTCAGTTTAAGTTCTTCCCATATAGCTTTCTTAATAGCTTTTGCAATTGTTGTTGCGTAAGGTATCTCTTTTTTATTTTCTGTTACGTCCAAAAAAGCCTCATCTAGCGAAAGAGGTTCTACTAAATCTGTATACCGATAGAAAATTTCCCTAATTTGAAGTGAAACCTCTTTATAAACTTCATGTCTCCCATGTATAAATATAGCATGAGGACATAATTTGTGAGCCGTCCTAGAAGGCATAGCAGAATGAATGCCATACTTTCTAGCTTCATAAGAGCAGGTGGCCACTACACCTCTATCATTAGGGTCACCACCTACTATAATAGGTTTTCCTTTTAATCTAGGATTATCTCTTATTTCCACAGACGCATAAAAAGCATCCATATCAATATGAATAATTTTCCTTATCTGTGCCATGTAAGCCACCTCCTCTTCTCTTCCTCTATTATGCAATATTATTTCCGTTTTATCAAACTAACGTTTTATCTTTAAAAGGGATACTACATCAATTTATGTAATATCCCTTCAC
>JBOFPL010000128.1:0-10401 GCA_051659885.1 Cellulosilyticaceae bacterium | reverse complement strand
GTAGCACAAAGCACAACTGCTCTAATAACACTTGCATATTGTGGTACAACGGTCTCTGCCATAAGTGAAAGCCCAATAGCTACACCTGCTTGTGGTACAAGTGTAAACCCTAAGTATTTTTGTACTTCTGGTGAAGTATTCATCACTTTTGCACCTATGTATGCTCCTGATATCTTACCAATTACTCTAAAGACAACATAAATAATACCTACTGCTCCGATACTTGGTATTACTCTAATATCTAGCTCTGCTCCTGATGCTACAAAAAATAGCATATATAATGGTGGCGTGATCTCTGCTGCCAATACCATAATAGATTCACTCTCTTTACAAGTATTAACAAACATAGCCCCCATTGCCATACATGTTAATAATGCAGATAAACCTAATAGATTAGATAACGCAATCGCTAAAAATATAAATCCAATGGTAATAGACAAACGATTTCCAGCTTGTTTGCACTGTTTAAGTGGTAAAGTAAAAATTGCTCCCAATATTACTCCGACACCTATAGATAAACCTACTTCTGCAAAGGGTTGTAAGATAGAAGCCCAAACAGATCCACTTACATGACCCGTAAAAATCTTTGCTAAAGTAACAGCAAATCCAAATCCGATCAGACAAACTGCATCATCTAAAGCTACTACACTCATCAATGTCTCTGTTACTGGACCTTTCGCGTTATATTGCTTAATAACCATAATAGTAGCTGCTGGTGCTGTGGCTGCAGCTATTGATCCTAATACAAGTGCAAAAGGTAAGTCATATCCAATGAGTAAAAGTCCTACCACTACACAAATAACAGCTAATAGTGCCTCCATCATAGCGATAACTACTGGTGTTAATCCCACTCTTTTAAAATAGCTTAATTTAAACTCACTTCCTATAGAAAAGGCAATAAATCCCAATGCCATATCTGATATAATCTTCATATTTTCAATTGCATCTATAGGTATGCATTTCGTCATATAAGGGCCAATGATTAGTCCTCCTACTAAATAGCCTGTTACATTTGGCAATTTAAATACCTTTGCTAATCTCCCAAATAGCAATCCTGCAAAAATCATGACTGCTAAATAAAATAATATCCCATTCACGCCTAGCCCTTCTTTCTCTCATTCATAGTTTATTCACATTCCCGATTATACTCCTGTAGTTTCAAACATTCAACATATGCTGATTCTTATTGTTCTACGAATTTTTTTATATATAATCATATTTTTTGTGCACTTTATGAATCTATGTTCATTTAATATTTTTATTCGTGCAGTATGAATGAGGTCACTTCTCATAATCTTTCTATATTGTATACTTTATACATCTATATAAAAAATAAATTATTCTCTACTTCAGCTTTTTTCAACAAAAAAGGTAACCTAATGGCTACCTTCTTTAAAATCTTTCTACACCCTCAATGCTAATACGTGCATGTACTAACGGACTAAGAACTGGTTTTTCTGCTTTTATAATAATCGCTTCTTTTAAAGCTTCTTCTGCTTTGGCTACACGTGCCTCTTCTGATGTAAGAAGGAGTGCTATTGTATCTCCTTGAGTCACATAATCACCAATTTTAGCTTTGAGTATGATTCCTGCTGCATAATCGATTTGACTTTCTACAGTCTCTCTACCTGCTCCAAGTAACATAGCTGCAATACCACATTCTTCTGTTTGCATATGTGAGATATAGCCACTTTCTTCTGCTTTCATCTCATATACAATTGGTGCTTTAGCAAAGTTCTCTGTATCTTCAATAACAGATACATCTCCGCCTTGTGCTTCCACCATAGCTTTTAATTTTTCAAATGCTGCTCCACTTGCTATAGCTTGTTTTGCAAGCTCTTCACATGCTTCAAGTGTTCCTTTTTCTGCAAGGTATAACATATTCGCAGCAAGTGTGATACAAATCTCTGTAAGATCTTCTGGACCATGTCCTTTTAATGTATTAATTGCTTCTATTACTTCTAATGAGTTACCAATTGCAAATCCTAATGGCCTATCCATATCTGTAATCATCGCAATTGTTCTTCTACCCACATTTTCACCGATACTTACCATCTCTTCAGCTAACTTGATCGAGTCATCTAATGTCTTCATGAATGCTCCACTACCTGTTTTTACATCTAGTAAAATACGGTCTGAACCTGCTGCAATTTTTTTGCTCATAATACTTGCTGCAATCAGAGAAACATTATCTACTGTTGCTGTCACATCTCTTAACGCATATAATTTTTTATCTGCTGGCGCTAAGTTACCTGATTGTCCGATAACACTCACACCTACTCTATTTACAATATCAAAAAACTCATCTCTAGGAAGTGCTGTTTTCATTCCTGGGATGGATTCCATCTTATCAATCGTACCTCCTGTATGTCCAAGTCCTCTACCTGACATCTTGGCAACTGGTACACCACATGCTGCTACAATCGGTGCGATAACTAAAGTCGTCTTATCACCTACACCACCTGTACTATGCTTATCTACTTTAATTCCTTTAATCCCTGAAAGATCTACCATATCTCCTGAATGTGCCATACACTCTGTCAGTTTAGCAGTCTCTTCTGACGTCATTCCTCTAAAATAAATGGCCATAAGTAATGCAGATACCTGATAATCTGGAATCGTCCCTGCAGTATAACCTTCTACTAAAAATTGAATTTCTTCATTTGTTAGTGCATGCCCATTTCTTTTTTTCATGATAATATCATAAATTCTCATCGTCATTACCTCCTAGGTCCAATATACCATGTTTCTATTATATCTTATTTTATGGTCAACTACTATAGTCTATGCATCCTAGCTCAAGTTACCTAGCTCCCTCTATAATCTGCTGCATCATTTCTTTATTCATGCCACCTGGCATATAGCCTTCTACATGACCTTCTTTATTAATAATAAATGTCGTTGGAAATGCATTGATATAATACTGGTAAGCTATATCATGAAATTCACTTTCATCAAATACAACTGGAAAAGTATACTTATTTTCTTCTAAAAACTTCATAATCTCTTCCCTCGTTCCCTCTCTTCCCATCTTAGGCATCGCTACCCCTAAGATTACAACATCTCCTTCATTTTCCCCATATTCATAATATAATTCTTCTATATAAGGCATCTCTGCTTTGCAAGGTGGACACCACGTTGCCCAAAAATTAAGAAACACAGTTTTTCCTTTATATGCGCTTAAGGTATGTGCATTGCCATATTGATCCATCAGTGTAAAATCTGGTGCCGGAATATTTTCTTCTTCTACTTCACTCTGATTTTGATTTGTATGACTTGTAGTACTAGGGGTATTAACTTCCCCTATGTTGCTTGCACTCCTATTGCTTGTTCCGCTTACAATCATAACGATCCCTGAAATAATGAGGAGTATCCCACCTATTTTTTGAATAGTACCCATATGCTGCTTAGCCTTATCTACCCATTTGAATAACTTCTTGTAGAAGGCTGCTAATACAATAAAAGGAATCATAAATCCTAAGCTATAGGTAGCAATCAATAAATTGCCTGTTAGCATACTCTCTGAGCTCCCTGCCATCAATAAAACTGAGGCTAACATCGGTCCTATACAAGGTGTCCATCCAAAGCTAAAAGTAAAACCTAACAAATAAGCTGTCCAAGGTTTCATTTCTTTTACTTGCATATGAAACTTTTTCTCTTGACCTAAAAAAGGTATGTTTAGCAATCCCATATAAAATAATCCCATTAAAATAATTAGCATGCCGCCAATCGCTAAAAGAAGTGACTTATTGTGTAATAAAAACTTATTCAGTACACTCATTGAAGCACCTAAAATAAAAAAGGTTGTTGAGATACCCAAAATAAAGAGTAGCGTATTCTTAAATAAAGTCCCTCTATTTAAGCCTCTATCTCCCCTCTCCAAACTCTCTATTCTACTATTAGAAAGTATCGTGAGGTACACTGGTAGTATCGGCAATATACATGGTGATATAAATGATAGTATTCCTTCTACAAAGACTACAAAAAAGCTTAGATTTTCCATCCTTCATCCTCCTATATTACAATATTTAGTTTTTACGTTATTATATATATTTTAATATACAAACCTCCTCTCGCCTAGATTTATTTCAATTAATTTTTATTTTTTACTGACACAAAAAGGGCCTTAAATTTTCAGCCCTTTTTGCAATAATTCTATTTAAAATTATACTTAGTCACAATGCTTTCTCTTTCTAAAACTTGGTCCCAATAATACTCATATAAACAAATACCCAAAAAGCTTCCTGTCACATTGATGACGTTATCAAATCCTAGATTTTGAAGTGCCAATACTGCATTATAACTCCTCTGTCCACTTCTACAATGAATATATACAGGTTCATCTTTTGGCAACTCTTCCACTCTTTGTCTGAGTTCACTTAGTGGCATATTTTTAACACCTTTTAAATGACCTCTATCATATTCAACTTTTTCCCTTACATCAATAAAAGTTGCTCCACTTTCAAGTAAAGGACGTACTTGGTTGACATTAATCTGCTTAAAGTCTCCCTTTAATAAATTAGAAGCAATGTAACCTGCATAATTCACAACATCTTTAGCTGTTCCAAAAGGCGGCGCATAACATAGTTCTAAATCTCTAAGCTCCTCCACTGTAGCACCAAATTTAATAGCTGTGGCTACTACATCTATCCTTTTATCTACATTACCTTTCCCAATAGCCTGCGCACCTAATACTTTACCTGAAGGCACTTCAAATAACAGTTTAAAATGCATTGGTTGGCTATCTGGCATAAGTCCTACTTTATCATTCTGAATGATATTGACAATCTGATAATGAATATCTAACCCTAACATATTCATTAGGTTTTCATTAAGCCCCGTTGCTGCTCCATTATACTCAAATACTTTTATAGCGGAACTACCGATATATCCTTTATTCACAGTTTCTTCTCCATGGATATAATCCGCTACAGCTCTTGCTTGCTTTTGTGCAGGCCCTGCTAGAGATAGTTTAGTCTGTGCTCCAGATAGTGCATGAGGTACTTCTATAGCATCACCCACTGCATAGATATCAGGGTCATTTGTCATATAATTCATATCTACCTTAATAGCTCCTGTTTCCCCTAACTCTATTCCTGCACTAACTGCTAATTGTGTATCTGGCGTTACACCAATAGCCATCACTACTGCTTCAGCTTCAACTTTTTTACCTGAAACCAAAACTACTTTATTCGCTTCAAAGTATTCCACTTTATCTCCTAAAATAAGCTCTACCCCATGGTCATATAATTCTTTATGAAAAATCTGAACTAAATCTTCATCAAAAGGTCTAAGAATTTGATTTACAGCTTCAATAAGTGCTACCTTATAACCACCTTCTTTAAGATTCTCAGCTACTTCAACGCCAATATAGCCGCCACCGATAACTGCTACTTTTTTAATTGACTTTTCTTTAAGAAATTCATTTAATCTGGAAATATCTACTACGTTTCGGATAGCAAAAGTAGGTAACTCACTCATTCCTTCAAAATGTGGTATGATCGGTTTGGCTCCCGGAGATAGAATCAGCTTATCATAGTTTTCTTCATACTGTTCATCTGTTAGTGTATGTTTGACAATAACTTTTTTAGCTTGCCTATCTATAGCAATAACCTCTTGATTAACCCTTGCATCGATATGGTATTGCTTCATAAACTTAGTTGGATTCATGAGTACAAGTTGTTCCGCTGACTCTATCATCCCACTTAAATGGTACGGCAAAGCACAGTTTGAAAATGATACATGTGGACCCTTTTCAAACATAATAATTTGATCTTCTTCACTGTGACGTCTTAATCTAGCTGCAGCAGATGCACCACCTGCAACTCCTCCAATGATTAAAATTTTGTTACCCATACCTATCATACTCCTTCTTTTTCTTTATTTAGTCTTCATTATTTTCTATTGCTTCCTTTATAACTTCCCATTCCACCTTTTACATCAACTACTTGGTACCCCTGTTTTTCTAACATCCCCGTTACTCTTCCACTTCTGCCTCCTGATTGACATAGGATATAGTATTTCTTTTCTTTATTCATATATCGTTCTGGATGCTGAAGCAACTCTCCCATAGGGATATTTTTAGCTGTTTTAATACTTCCTGACTGATATTCATAATCCTCTCTAATATCTAATAATTCTATTTGTCCAATAAGGTTATCTATATCATTTACTGCAATAGACTCTACTTGATTTTTATTAAAAAATGATAACATAATCCACCTCTTTTTATTATATCTATATATTACGATATTTATAATTCTATTTTATGCTTTATTTAGATTTTGTCAACTTGTTTTCCAAAATTATTTTATTCCATTTTTTATCCTATTATTTAGGTTTATATGTAATATTTTTTATAGCTCTTCTATCTTTTCTTATTTATTTTCTACAAACTTATCTGTATAAAATGTAAAATCCAAATATTTGTGTTATAATCATTTTTAAAAAATTATTTTGTTAGCTTATTAAAGGAGTGATTATGCTGAATTTTTCTACTTATAAACCAACTTTTTTATTCGATGGAGGATTTGGAACGTACTATAGCCAATTCATCTCTTCTACAGACTACTGCGAACGTGCCAATCTTTCTCATCCTAACCTTGTTTATCGCATACATAAGGAATATTTAGAGGCTGGTGCTAATGCTATTAAAACCAATACTTTCGGTGTGAACTCTCTCCTTTTTGATCAAGAAGAAATTTCTCAAATTATTAGTAGTGGCTATCAAATTGCTTTAAGTGCTACAGAAGGAACTGATGCCAAAGTTTTTGCTGATATTGGTTATATCAATTTAGCTACAGAATCTACTCCTACTGAGTATCTCTATCTAGCCGACCTTTTTATCTCATGTGGTGCAAAACACTTCCTTTTTGAAACACTTGCTGAATATGAAGTGATCCTTCCTGCAGTGGAACACATTAAACGTCTCGTTCCTGATGCTTATATCATTGTTTCATTTGCCGTTACGCAAGATGGTTATACCCAAAATGGCCACTATTATAAAGATTTGCTTTATAAAGCATCTACCCATTCTGCTATTAATACTGTAGGCTTAAACTGCATCTGTGGACCGAGTCATATTCTCAACTTAATAAAAAGCCTTGACCTACAGACGCTTAGCTTCTCAGCTATGCCTAATGCCGGTTATCCTGCGACCATTAACGGCAGAATTATCTATAGAGATAATGCGGAGTACTTCTCTCAGAAACTCGTTGATATCGCAGCATTAGGTGTCACAGCTCTAGGCGGGTGCTGTGGTACAACACCCGAGCACATTCGCCTAACTATTCAAAAACTAGCAGATGTATCTACACCAAGTTTCTCTGCACTTACAGTATCCCCTGCTCAGCCTCAATCATCAGGTACCATCGGTAGTTTTGAAAAACTTCTTAGTCTTTCTAAGAAAACAATTGCGGTAGAACTCGATCCACCAATCAATACAGATTGTACACATATTCTTTCCGCTGCGAAGTTGCTAAAAGAAGCAGGCGCGGATATCATTACTGTAGCTGATTCTCCCCTTGCACGTACAAGAGCGGATAGTATCTTATTAGCAGCAAAAATCAAAAGAGAAATTGGTATAGAAGTTTTACCTCATTTATCTTGTCGTGACAAAAATCATATTGGTATCAAAGGCTCTCTTCTAGGTGCAAATATAGAAGGTGTGCACAATATCCTGGCGATTACAGGTGACCCTGTAGCTCAAACAGATAGAGGTCACTGTAAAGGCGTCTTTAATTTTAATTCCTTTAATTTGATTTCTTTTATTAATAGTCTAAATAGTGAAGTGTTTACTGATACACCGTTTTACATCGGTGGTGCCTTAAACGTTAATACGCCTCAATTTGAACATGAACTCAATCGTGCAATGCACAAAAAGGAAAATGGAGCTAACTTCTTCCTTACACAACCCCTATTCTCTGAGGAATCTGTAGCTAACCTACACTTAGCTTATAGCCAATTAGACTGTAAAATTTTAGCGGGTATCTTACCTTTTGCAAGTTATCGTAATGCTTTATTCCTCAATAATGAGGTATCTGGTATCACCATTCCAGATGAAGTATTAGCCTCTGTTCAAGATAAAACACCTGAAGAAGTTATTCCTCTTTCTATCGCATTTAGTTCACAGATTATCAATCAATGCTTTGATAGTTGTGATGGTTTCTACCTGATGACGCCACTCAAGAAGACCGAACTCATCTGTGAACTCATTAAGCAAATTAGAAAGCTCGAAAGTGAAAAAATAAATTAATTCTTTCTTTACAAAAAGTTGAGCCATAACATCTATACTTAAGATGTTATGGCTCAACTTTTACTTTATGCTTATCTATAAAACACTTTATCTGCGTGAATACTCTCTAACTCCAAGTATCCTTCTTCTATAGCAATTGCATTATATTTTTTAGCATGTTCTAACGCTGCTTGAATCGTTATCTTACCAGCTTGCTTACTAGCCTGAACTAATATAGCACATTGGCCACGTACTGGTTTGATTGGGTTTGCACCGATAGACTCATCCCCTATAATTTTAGCCTCTCCACAAACAGTAAACCTGATAGGCATATGATCTGCTGTTAAAGTCGTAAGGTTTCCTTGCTCATCCACTACTTTACAATACACCATCAGTAAGTCTGATCCATCTGCCTCAAGTGGGTGATTCATACAGTCTGCTTCTAAAACCAATTTTTTAGGAACACCTGGTGACCACCTACTATCTACCGCTACCACTTCTCCATCTATTAATCCTTCTACCTTAATCTGTGTACGTTCTCTCGTCAGGTACTTTTTCATATCTCTAAATATAAATGGTGGATGTGGAATGCTGATAGCCTCTGGCTTTCTTACTTCTATCAGCTCTTCTTGATGGTAGAGTCTTACTTCTTCACAGTTACTATATACAGTAATATCTACTGGACTGAGCTCTCCCCAATCATTTGCAATAAATACCATAGGTCCATTCTCTAAATCTCTTATTTGTACAGTTGCATCTTGTTGACTCTTATAGAAGTGATAACTATATTTAGGAATACGGTATAAATCGAATACACCTCCCCAACAAGGATTGATATGATACCCTCTATTGTGTTCAATCCCTGGCCAAAGTCCAAAGCCGCAAATATGCTCTTTCGTACACATGCCTAGATAGGTACCTGCAAACTTAATTTCTGGTTCTAAAGTTCTCTCCACCTGTCTAAGTAAGGCATGTTCTCCCCAACTTCTAGGCACTCTCCATGCTGCGTTCTGATCTACCCAGTTATCTGGTGAATCGCCATATTCTCTAATCCATAATGGCTTAACTTCTCCTTTAATCTCTTTTTTAAGTTCATCCGGATTATGATTTTCCAAGGTTTGAACCCCTAGCATATCTAAGTCAAACTCTTTATAGGCTACATCTGTTGGACCATAATCAGATGCTGTATAACAAGGATCTACTGGATATTCTTCATGCACAATTTCATGTACGCTTTGTTGGAATGCATCAGGCATGTTACTTTCATTTAAAATAGGCTCCCATAAAATTACACTTGGATGATTTCTATGCCATCTCACCATCTCTCTAATATTTTGATAGACACGTTCTACGAAGATGCCTTCTTTGTACCACTGCCATCCTGGTGTACTTACAATCACTAAATGTCCTAACTGATCACACGCTTCCATAAAGGCTGGTGCAAATGGATAATGCGAACGAATATGGAAAAATCCTGCTTCTCTTAATTTTTTTGCATCTCTTCTTAGCATGTTATCTGATAATGCATTACCTACATATACCCCACTCTGATGATAATTAGCACCTGAAACTTTTAAAAACTCTCCATTTAGCTTAAAGCCTTTTGACGTAAATTCAAAAGTTCTCACCCCAATGACTGTCTCTTGGCTATCTATCTCCCTATCCTCTACTTCAATAGCAGTCTTTAGGGTATATAAATAAGGATTAGAAGGATGCCAAAGGGTAGGCGACTCTATCGTCATTACTTGTTTGAAATGCGCTGTCTGATTGGCTGCTACTGTATATTCATGTGCTATCTCCTGAACCAATTGCCCTGCTTCATCCACTAACTTTTGAACAAGCCTAAATGTAGCTACTTTCTCTTGTTCATTGCTTATATGTGTTTGAATGGCGATATCCGCTTCTTCATGACTGACTTTAGGATAAGTAACAAATATACCGCCTCCTGCTACTTCTCCTGCTAGGATAGGGTGTGTAATATAAAGTTTGTCTGTTATATGTATATAGATATTGCGATATAATCCACCTTCATAAGTAAAATCTAAATCTTGTTGTGGTTTACCTGGTGGTACATCTGGTGCATCTGAATTATCTAATCGAATAGCAATAACATTTTCCTCACCATAAACTAGTAAATCCGTTAGATCATATAAAAAAGGTAAGTAGCC
>JBOFPL010000127.1:0-7722 GCA_051659885.1 Cellulosilyticaceae bacterium | reverse complement strand
CCCTGATTTGGAATACTATGGAATGGATAGGATTATTATAAGGATGATGTGCTATGAAATCAGATTTTAATAAGCTTGCTTTGGCAGCTTCCCTTTTACTAATAAAAAATGCGACTAATCCTAATTCCAACATGCGTAGACAAACTCGCACTCGTTCACATACTCGCGGAGATAGCATCATCTTCACGATTTCTGGTCCTAGTGGTGAAACCGTCATTCTTCCTGAAACTGATGTAGCCATTAGCATTGGTGAAACTGTTCTTGATGCCACTCTTCGCGTTTTAGAAGAAAACAATATCCCCTTTGAAGTAGCTGGATTTGGTAAAGATGCGTATATTCTTTCTATTAATGGCATTGCTCAATATGAAAAAGGACCTCAAAGTCGCTGGCTTTATAATATAGATGGAGAATATCCTCCTACAAGTCCTGCCGAATATTATCTCAAAGAAGACCAACGCCTGGAATGGATTTATACTGTTGATGGTGGTAAAGATATTGGTGCACCTAATGTTTCTTTTGAACAACGTAATAATAACACACTAGCTAGAATGTAAAAAAGACGCCTATTTGGCGTCTTTTCTTAGTTCATAAAAGCTTCAATCTCTTCTACTGTCTTAATAATCTCTTGAGACAATACCTTGCATCCCTCTTCTGTAACAAGGACATCATCTTCTATACGAATACCAATACTTTCTGATTCTACATAGATTCCTGGCTCTACAGTGATAACCATCCCTGGCTCAAGTACCGGATTACGCACACCTACATCATGTGTATCTAGCCCTAAGAAGTGACTTACTCCATGATAGTAATATTGATCTACTTCACTTTCTTCTTTCACCATACCAATCTTACTTAACTCTTCAAAGTAAACTTCTTTTACAATTTCATTTAATCTACTAAATGGTAACCCTGGCTTAACTGCTTCAATAACAGCATCCTGTGCTTTAAGTACAATATTGTATAAAGTTTTTTGTCTATCTGTAAATCTTCCACTAACTGGGAATGTACGAGAAATATCTGCATTATAGTATTCATACTGTGCACCTAAGTCAAATAGAATAAGGCTATCTTTTTCTATCATACTATCATTACTATCATAGTGTAACACTGTTGCATTTTCTCCCGCTGCTGCAATCGTTCTAAATGCGTGATCTTTTACTCCCTTTGATTTAAGTACAAAATCGAAACATGCTTCTAACTGATATTCATAGATACCAGCTTTAGCATTCTCCATAAGTGATTTAATTCCCTCATTAGTAATGCTAATAGCTTCTTCTAGCATTTTCACTTCTTCTTCTGATTTAATCATGCGTAATGCTGCAATCATGCGATAAACATCTTTTACAACGATTTGAGGATATTTTTCTTTACACTCATTCGCAAACAGCTGTGCTTGTCCTAAAACTTGTGACCAATTATCTCTCTCTAAATCAAAATACACATGCTCTATTGTTCCACCGTTAAGGTAACCATGAATAGCACTTGTAAAGTTCTCTACAAATCTAATAGAATTAATGCCCGAAATCGTCTTGGCTTCTTCAACACTAACCGTTTTGCCTACCCATTTTTCCATAACAGGATCTGCTTTTTTGATGAATAAAGTAGCCTCTTGTACACCATCTACTTTAGAAAGTACGAGCATAACATCTTCTTCTTTGATCCCGCATAAATAATAGAAGTTTCTATTGGTTGTAAATAGATATTTTTCATCTGCTGTTTTTTTAGGTGCTTTACCTGAGAATAATACTACCATGCTATTATCATTGATTTTTGTTAGTAGATTTTGTCTGTTATTTGCAAAAAATTTTACGTTCATTTCTTTTCCTCTCCTTCTTGTATAACAATACCCAACATTTTTGTGAATTCTAGCGCCTGTATTGGCGTCACTTTAAGTCCTGCTAAATCACCTAGTTTAACCTTGATGCCTTCTATCTGGCAGGTACTTAAATCTACTCCCTTTAACTTTACCCCTGCAAATTCTGCTTGTTCTAGCAAGCTCTTTTCAAAACTCACTTTACTCAGTTTACAATCTACAAAATTTGCTTTTCTTAAATCACTCTCTATAAACTCTACTTCTTTGAGCGTATTAAACCCTAAGTTTAAGTACTCACAGATACATTCTTCAAACCTAACATATTGTAGTACACTTTCAGACAAATTACTTCCGATTAACTTACAGTTAATGAATTCTACTCTATGCAAACTCGCCTCATCAAAATTCACATTAGATAAATCACAATTCTCAAATCGCACATTACTTAACTCTAGATGATTGAAATTAACATCACTAAAAACTACATTTTTAAAAATGCATTCTTTAAAAAGGACATATTTAGCCCGTGCCTCTTCTATATAAAGATTATTTAAGCTATGTCCCTCTAATTGAAATTCATCTTCTATTGTCTGCTCTAAAGTTTCTAGTAACTCTAACTGACCTCCAAAATAAGGCTTTAACATATTTATATTCCTCCTATTAACTGCTCACAAAGCTTAGTTAGTCCTTCTCTAAACTTTTCATCATCTTCTGTTCTTCTCTTTTTGGGCCCTTTTAATCTAGTCCCTGACTTTCTAGCTACTTTTGAAATATGTCTTCTAAAAAGAAGCTGATCAATATTGGATTCCGTGTATACAAAACCATTTTGATTAATTCCATGAGCTCTTTTTGAAAGTATCATTGCTGCTAGCCCATAATCCTGAGTCACTACTATATCTTGCTTATGGACTTGATTTGCAATCACAAAATCAACTGCATCTAGCCCTTTTTGAACTAATATGGTTTTTGCATATGGTCTTTCTATCATATGAGAAGTATCACAGACAATCACAACTTCTACGCCATAACATCTAGCTACTTCTATGGTAATATCCACTACTGGACATCCATCTGCATCTATTAAAATCTTCATACTTCCCCCCTGATTATGTCTACTTTTTAGCTATACTTTCTGACTAGGTTTAAATATATTATTTAACAATTATATTATATCATGAATTTTACTAGCTTAATTGATAATTTTTATTTTTACTTATACATTTTGCTTTTTTTTACCATTAGGATTGTATACACAAAATACTTTATATATAATAGTTTTGTAGTCTATCTTGTATAGGTCTTTCTTATCTCGCAAACACTACTTTTAATCTATTAAATGATGTGCTTGCTATAGTCTAAGGCGTGTACCTTACGAGGTAAACTTCTAATAAATCATTCTAGAACAAGCGCAACTGCATGATCAGTGTGCATTGTATAAGGAGGTTAATTTTTATGAAACGTTTTGCACGATCTTTAAAAACACTTGCTATACTCGGTATGAGTCTCACACTCTTATCAGGTTGTAGTAGTGGTACAAACCAAGCAGAAGCTGCACCACAAATCACTCCACCTACTGGAAGCGAAGCACCTTCTGAAAAAAGCTATACCCCTATAGAGGGCGGCGTAGTCCGTACTGTTGTCAAATCAGAACCAGATAACCTTGATCCGTACCTATCTGCTGCATCTGATACAGAGACTATCATGAACAATGTCTTTGAAGGACTTATGGGATTCACTCCCGAGGGTGAAATAATTCCTCGATTAGCAACTCACGTGGATATCTCCGAAGACGGTCTTAATTACACCTTTGTAATAAGAACCGACGTCAAATTCCACAATGGCAATCCACTTACAATCGATGATGTGATTTACTCTTACAATAAACTTGCAGGACTAAACGGAGAGAAACCACTTTCATCTAAATTTGCAAAAGTATCCGCGATTACAAAAGTAGATGAACAAACTGTAACCTTTACACTCTCTGAACGCTCTGCCTCTTTCTTAGCAGCTTGTACAGAACCCGTACTACCAGCTGGCTATGAAAATCAAAGTACTACACCTATTGGTACAGGACCTTTTGTGTTTAAAGAATATGTTCCTGGTCAAAAAATAGTCCTTGATGCAAATAACGATTATTATGATACTGATCGTAATCCTAGGATTGATACTGTAGAATTCCGTATCATGACAGACCAAAATAGTATCCTAATGGCTCTTAAATCTGGTGACTTAGATTTAGCTGAAATTGATTATACCAATGTACTTACTTTAGGTGATGATTATACGATTTATTCTACACCACAAAATATGGTGCAGCTCGTAGCTCTTAATAATGAAGTTGCACCTTTTGATAATATTAAAGTCCGTCAAGCTATTAACTATGCTATCGATAAAGATCTTCTCGTAAATGGTGTGGCAAATGGATTTGGTACAAAGCTTTATACCACAGCAAGCCCTGTCATGGGCATGTGGTACAACGACCTTTCTTCAGCTGATCCATACCCATATAATCCCGAAAAAGCTAAAGAACTTTTAGCCGAAGCAGGTTATGCTAATGGTTTGACTACAACCATTAAAGTGCCTTCTAACTATCAATTCCATATCGATACAGCTCAAGTTATTGCAGATCAATTAGCCCAAGTTGGTATCACACTCAACATTGAACTCATTGAATGGGGACAATGGTTAGAAAATGTTTATACCAATGCTGATTACGAAACAACTATCGTCGGTTTGACTGGTAAATTAGATCCACATGAAACTTTCATGCGTTTTGAAAGTGATTATGCAAAAAACTTCTATAACTACACAAACCCAGCTTACGATGAACTCATTGCTAAAGCCAATGTAGAAACAAATGATAATAAACGTGCAGAGTTATATAAAGAAGCTCAACAAATCATCGCTAACGATGCAGTAGCGGTCTTTGTCATGGACCCTCATCAAGTACGAGTAGCCAGAAAAGACCTTGTGGGTTATACCGCTTATCCTGTATCTTACTTTGATGCAACCACTCTTTTTTATGTAGCTCCATAAACAGGTGAGATTATGAATTTTTATATACGTAAAATACTTTCTTTAATAACTACAATTCTCCTCGTATCTGTTATTACTTTTTTAGTGTTTCAGATACTCCCTGGAGACCCTGTAGCTATTATGCTGGGTCCTGATGCTGACCCACTTCAAGCTCAGGCTATGCGTGAAAACTTGGGACTTAATGAACCTTTATTGGTTAGATATATAGACTGGATCAAAAATGCTTTGGTAGGCGATTTAGGTATGTCACTGCGCTATAATATGCCAGTAAGTCAACTCATCTTAGGTCGTATTCCTGTTACATTTTCTCTGGCTTTCATGTCCCTTATATTAACAGTTTTTATAGGATTACCCATTGGCATCTTTATTGCCAGAAAAAATGACTCTTTGATTGGTAAAGTTATTTCTATCTTTTCTCAATTAGGCCTTGCTATCCCGTCCTTTTGGACGGGAATCCTATTGATTCTATTATTTTCTGTTACGCTAGGCTTATTACCTAGTGGGGATTATACACCACTCTCTGAAAGCTTTAGTGGATGGTTGACTCGTATGATCCTCCCAAGTACATCCATTGCTATTGGTACTTCTGCAGTATTAATTAGATATCTTAAAACTGCTATGTTGGATGAAACACATAAGCTTTATGTACAGACAGCTTATAGTAAAGGACTTTCTGAAAGGCAAATTTATATTAAACATATTTTAAAAAATGCACTTATTCCTACGATTACCATCTTAGGACTGCTAGTAGTAGATATCTTAGGTGGCAGCATTATTACAGAGAACGTATTTAATATCCCTGGGTTGGGCAATCTCATTGTGACTTCTATCAACAGTCGTGATCTTCCCCTTATCCAAGGATTAGTTCTTTATCTCGCAACTATTGTAGTTGTCTTTAACTTTTTAGTAGATATACTATATTCCATCGTTGATCCAAGGATTCGTGTAAGGTAGGTGACAAAATGAAAAAATCAAACTGGGATAACATCGAACTTTATATAGGTTTAACCATCATTGGGCTCATTGGATTAATGGCAGTTATTAGTCTTTTCTATACACCTTTTGACCCCAATAAAATGGATATCGTTAATAAATTCCAAGCTCCTTCTGCTACTCACTTATTAGGCACCGACCAATTTGGACGCGATGTACTGAGTCGTATTATGGTAGGTTCTAAACTTATTTTCTTAGTAGGTTTTTCTACTGTAGGCATCTCCTTACTTATAGGTGGTACACTTGGTGCTTTAAGCGGCTACTATGGTGGCCTATTGGATGATATTTTAATGAAAATGATTGAGGCCAAAATGGCATTTCCTGGTGTACTCTTAGCCCTCATGTTGATTTCTATCTTTAGCCCAAATGTATGGATTATCATCCTCGCTTTAAGCATTATGAATATTCCAAGGTTTACCAGGGTGGTTCGTAGCGGGTACATACAATACAAAGATGCTGAATTCATCCAAGCTGCTCATGTAATTGGACTCAGCCATTTACGTATCATGCTTGTACACATTTTACCCAATATCGCATCTTCTATCTTAGTCACTTGTGCACTATCCTTCGGAACAGCTATTCTTTCTGAAGCAGGCCTGAGTTACTTAGGGTTAGGATTACAACCCCCACATGCGAGTTGGGGCAAAATGCTGAATGAAGCTCAAAGTTTTATGCTTCAATCACCACTAACTGCTATCATTCCTGGCGTAATGATTACCTTAGTGGTACTAGGTTTTAACCTAATCGCCGATGGCTTAAGAAAAAAAATATAACAAAAAGGGACTGAACGCATCAGTCCCTTTTTTATATCACTATACTTAATCCTACACTTGCCAATAAAATCTTGCCCTTATATATAGAGTGTGCTTCTTCTACCAATTGACTTAATACGCCATAGTGTGGAAAATGTGTTAAAACTAACTGTTTCACACGAGCTTGTTGAGCTAATGTACCAGCCTCTACAGAACACATATGTCCTACCATACAACCCTTTTGATAAGCATAAAAAGAAGATTCTGCAATAAGTAGTTCTACTCCTTCGCAAAAGTTTATAAGTTCCTCATAATAGCCTGTATCCCCTGTCAAAACAATTGATTTTCCTTCATGTGTCACTTTAATTGCATAAGAGGTTATATCGTGTACATTTAAAGAAACTTCAAATGTTAAGTCTTCTATTTGCCACTTATCTTGCTCATAATAAGTGATTCCCTTACAGTACTCTTTGTATCCTAGTGCCACACCTCCTTGTGGCCCATAAATACTCATCTCTTTGGTTCTTTTCCCTGTAAAAGTTTCTATCATAGCCGCATACTGAAAGCACTCTAAGTCTGCACAATGATCTCTATGATAATGTGTAATGACTAAAGCATCTAATGCATGTAATGGCAGATATTCTGGTAACTTTAAAGCTATACCACTTCCACAATCTATCAATACACTTGCTTGATCTGTTGTAATCAAGTAGCCTGATGTAGGTATCCCTGCTTCTGGATAAGCTCCATAGCATCCTATTACTTGTAATTTCATTTAATCTTACCTCCTCTTATTATCCTATCCTTTTAATATACCGAAAAAAGTGTTGTTACATAACCCCTAGGTTATATACCAACACTTTACTTTTTAGTGTGCACCAATAGGATGCTCTGCTCCTAATCGTGCTTTTTCTTCTTCGTGAATTTCTCCTGCTTTCTGTAAAGCTATTTTAGAGATTGCCGGCCCTACTAACTCATAGATTAAGGTAGCACAAAGCACAACTGCTCTAATAACACTTGCATATTGTGGTACAACGGTCTCTGCCATAAGTGAAAGCCCAATAGCTACACCTGCTTGTGGTACAAGTGTAAACCCTAAGTATTTTTGTACTTCTGGTGAAGTAT
>JBOFPL010000126.1:0-4011 GCA_051659885.1 Cellulosilyticaceae bacterium | reverse complement strand
AAAATATTTAGGGGGAAAGAGCATATGTTTAAACTAAACAAAAAAATACTATCAACGACAATGGTTCTTACATTATTAGCATCAAGCTTATCATCGTCAGTGATAGTTTCAGAAGCACTAACGAAAAATAATGAATGTACGGCACAAAAAACTTTTTTAGATGCGGTTGATTCTGAGAGGGCAACGGATTATGTAAGATATCTATCAGAAACAATAGGCCCAAGAATTGCAGGAACAGAAGAAGAATATGAAGCAGCTGAGTATATTTCAGGGGAATTTGAAAAATTAGGATATGAGGTTGAAATACAAGAATTTCAGTATACGAGTGGTGGTCAAACAAAAACATCATGGAATGTTGAAGCTATAAGAACACCAGGTGGAAATGATCAAGCTGATACTGATGAAATTGTATATGTTACAGCTCATTATGATAGTGTAGCTAAAGCTCCGGGAGCTAATGATAATGCATCTGGTGTTGCTGCTATGTTAGAAATGGCAAATTCAATCAAAGATTTAGATATAGATAGGGAAGTGAGATTTGTAGCTTGTGGTGCTGAGGAAGTTGGCCTTAGAGGGTCTCAAGCTTATGTAAATACTCTTACTGAAGAAGAAAAATCAAGGAGTGTAGGGTCTTTCAATATGGATATGGTAGCCACTGATTATGGACCAGCATCTGAACTTGCGGTTTATACTTCAAATGGAAAAAGAAACATAGTAACAGATGCAGTAGCTGAAGCAGGAAGTGAGCTTGCTAAACGTAGTACTTCTAAAACTAGTTATGATGGAGAACATGAGCTTACTCCAGAAGGTAAATTAGTAGCTATGGGATCGTCAGATCACGTACCATTCACGAATGCAGGAATACCAGCAGCGTTATTTATAAATGTTGATCCTACTAAAAAGCATAATCCAAGAGCAGCAATAGAACCATACTACCATAAACCAGAAGATTATATGAAAAACTTTAGCATAGAAAGACTTGAAAGAACTATTGAATTAATCGGAAGTGCAGTATACGAAACTCTAGATATAGATCATGAAGAAGAAAAAGCAATAAGCATAGATAATATGATGAAAGATTTAGAGGCTTTAGCAAGTGTAGATAATGCCAGAGTTACTGGATTTGAAAATGAGCATCAAGCTGCAAACTATGTTTCAAATGAATTTAAGAAGTTAGGTTTAAATAGCAGAAAACAAATGATCAAAGATATAAGTGGATTTATAGGAGAAAGAGCTGTAGTTAAAGCTGGAGAATCTGTAATTCCATCTAAATTATTTACATACTCTAACTCTACAAATGGTGTATTAGAAGGTGAAGTAATAGATTGCGGATTAGGTACACCTGAAGAAGTTCAAAGTAAGGATTTAAAAGGTAAAATAGCTCTTATACAAAGAGGAGATATAACTTTCTCTGAAAAAATAGAAAATGCAAGTGCTCAAGGTGCTTCCGGCGTAATAATTTATAACAATCAAGATGGTACTATCAATGGAACTTTAGGTGGTTCAAATCTTAAATTAGCTCCATCTGTATCTATAAGCAAGGCTGATGGTGATAAAATAGCAGCACAATTACAATCAGGGGAAACTGTTAAATTATCAATGGATATAAAAACTAATATAGAAGAAGGTAGCTACTCATACAATGTAATAGGTAATTTACCAGCAGCTAAAAATCCAAGAACAGCTCAAACTATAGTAGTAGGAGCGCATTTTGACTCAGTACAATGTGCTGGTGCAAATGACAATGCTACAGGAACTGTATCTATAGTAGAAGCTGCAAGAATATTATCTCAACCTGAAATAGCTAAAAACTTAAAATATAATATAGAATTTGTTGCTTTTGGTGCTGAAGAAATAGGATTAGTAGGATCAAAAGAATATGTTAAGGCGTTACAAGACTCTGGAAGAATAGACAAAGTAAAAGGTATGATAAACTTAGATATGGTAGGTGTAGGTAATAACTTAGTGCTTTATAATTCGGCAGGAGCTGATCATGAAGTAACTGATATAGCTAAAAATGTAGCGGATGAACTAGGGTATTTAAATGCTAGTACAGCTCAAGATTTACATTCTACATCTAGTGACCATGCACCATTTGAAGCAGTAGGAATACCATCAACATTCTTAACATATAGAATGAGTGAAGCAGGTGGATTAGATCCTTACTACCATAAAAAATCAGATACAATAGAAACTGTAAGTCCTCAATTCTTATACAATACAACAGATGTAGTAGTTGAAACAGTACTTGAAATGCAAAACACTGCACCAAGACAAGTCGCAGGAAATAATGTTGTTAATTTCAATGTAGATGATGTTGAAAGTGAAGATATGCCAACAAAATAATTGATAATAAAAATATAGTCAAAAATTACAAAAGATAAAAAATAGGGGGATAAAAGAATGGCAATAGCAAAAGTTGTAACAAGTGTATTAGTAGGTACATTAGCAGTAGGCAGTATATCTGTAGGGGCAAAAGTATTTAAAAATGATGAAGTAGAGACTATAAAAAGTAACGTGAAATCTATAGAAACTTCATATCAACAAAATGCAAATGATTTAGTAGATAAATATAATCAATTATATGCAGATGCAACAGCAGAAATAGCAGACCTTGAAGCAAAAAGAGATGAAGCAATAGGTCAAAAAGAACAGTTAGAAGTGTATGTAGTGGAATTAAAAGCAAAAATAGCAAAACTAGAAGCAGAAATTGCAGACTTAGAAAATTCAACAATAGGCGAATTGAAGAAAGAGATAAAAGAATTAAAATTAGCGTTAGAAGATGCTGAAGCAGAAATAGATTGGTTAGATGCTGAATTAGTGAAATATGATGAAATGTTAGAAGAAAAACACGCACAAGTAATAGAACTAAAAGGAAATATAGCTGATTTACAAGGGCAGCTATCAGACACAGAAAAATCATTACAAGAAGCTAACACTCAAATAGATAATGCAAATAAAGCAATGGAAGATTTAAAATCACATACAAGTGAAAGAGTAAATTCAGTTGGAGAGGATTTAGTAGATGTAGATAGTCTACCTACTTTAAAATAATAAGGATATAAGGAATAGAATATGAATATACAAAATATAGTGGCAGTAGTTATAGCAGGGGCAATAGGTGTATATGGAACTGTTGCCCCTGCAGGTAAAGTAGATTTAGAAAAATTAAATGAGATAAACAATAATTTTGAACAAGCTATGTACAAAATAACAGAATTAAAAACTAATGAACAGAAATTAGTTAACAAATATAATAAACTATATGAAGACGCAAATGATATGATAGGCTCATTATCTAATAGTTTAGATGAAAAAGATAAAAAAATAAAAGCACTAGAATTAAAGATACAAGAATTACAGAATAGTCAAAATCAAGACAATAATAATGAAAATAATAATACAAAAGTAGAAAATAGCCAAGTAGACGAATATGAAAACCAAGATGAAGATAAAATAGAAACAAATGAACAAGAAATAAATACAGAAAATAGTACTGAGTATCAAGAAGACAATGAATTACAAGAAGAAGCAATAATAACTGAATAAATAAACTAAAAAACGAGTGGAATAAATATATTTCACTCGTTTTTTAGTTTATTTATTTAGATGTAGATTTCTGAGCATAATCGCTATATTCTACACCATAATTATACATTTGCTCTAAAACTGGAATCATATTTTGCCCCATCTCAGTCAAACTATACTCAACCTTAGGAGGAATAACAGGGAAGACCTCTCTACTAACAAGCCCATCCTCTTCTAAACTTCTAAGTTGATTAGTGAGCATCTTTTGAGTAACCTCAGGTAGTTTTTTCTTAATCTCACCAAACCTAAGACTCCCACTACTCAAATACCAAAGAATTAAAATTTTCCACTTACCCGAAACCAACTTATGGAACAAAGTCATAGGACAAGTCTCATACTTAGCACAACTATGACTCATATGGCATTTATGATGGGAAGCTAAAACCTTATCCATAACACACCTCACCTCAAACTCACATAATG
>JBOFPL010000125.1:0-51332 GCA_051659885.1 Cellulosilyticaceae bacterium | reverse complement strand
ATTTTGATGGACATCATTATATCTCTACAGTTTTTGAAAAAGGAGCAATAGTAGTTTTGTCTGAAAATAAAGAAGTAGTAGATAGTAGGCTAACAACTATTTGGGTAGAAGATACTAAGAAAGCGTTACTAAAGCTTTCGAGTTATTATAGAAGTTTATTTAACATACCTATTATTGCAGTAACAGGAAGTGTAGGAAAGACAACTACAAAGGATATGATTGCGGCAGTACTTTCAGGTAAATATAATGTACACAAGACACAAGGGAATTACAATAATGAAATAGGACTGCCACTAACTTTGTTTGAATTGCAAAAAGAGCATGAGATAGCTGTGTTAGAAATGGGAATGAATCATTTTGGAGAAATTCATAATTTAAGTATAACTGCTAAGCCGCATATTGGTGTAATTACTAATATAGGAACTTCACATATTGAAAATTTAGGAAGTAGAGAAGGTATTTTAAAGGCTAAACTTGAAATATTAGATGGACTAGAGGATAAAGGGTTAATAGTTATTAATGGTGATGATGACCTATTAGAAACGATTAAAGAGACTAGTTTTCCTGTATTAAGATGTGGAAAAAATAATAGGAACCCTTATTATGCAAGAGAGATTGTTTGTGAAAGTATGAATGTGTCAGCTATGCTTGTAACACCGAAAACGGAGTATGAAGTTCAAATCAATGCACCTGGAGAACATATGATTTATAATACACTGGTAGCAATTGCTGTGGCAGAAGAATTAGGATTAACTAAAGAAGAAATTTTAAATGGAATTAATACTTATACACCCGGGAAAATGCGCATGAATATTATACATGAACCAAATGGTTTAACTATTATTGATGATACGTATAATGCTAGCCCTGATTCCATGAAAGCAGCTATTAATGTGTTAGGTGGATATAAGACAGCAGGTAGAAAAATAGCTGTATTAGGAGACATGTTAGAGATGGGAGAATTTGCAGCTCAATTACATCAAGAGGTAGGCCAGTATGCAGCACGATCTAAAGTGGATATTATTTGTACTGTAGGAAGTTTGGCTGAATCTATTTACGAAGGTGCATTGCAAATAGATAATAGTCAATCAATAAAAAAGTATACAGACAAAGAAAACCTTATTAGTGATATAGCTAGATGGATAAAGAAAGAAGATGTAATTTTATTTAAAGCATCTAG
Source organism: Cellulosilyticaceae bacterium (assembly GCA_051659885.1). Classification (GTDB taxonomy): domain Bacteria; phylum Bacillota; class Clostridia; order Lachnospirales; family Cellulosilyticaceae; genus JAVVPO01. Next base: position 50,152 of record JBOFPL010000125.1, on the reverse strand, counting down.
AGGAATGCAGTTTGAGAAAATGGTAGAGGCAATGGGAAAGGTGAAATTAGATGAGAAATGATATTTTTTATGCGGTACTTATAGCGTTTTTTCTTAATACAGTGATAAGTCCGTTTATTATACCAGCATTAAAAAGACTTAAGTTTGGGCAAAATGTAAGAGATGACGGACCGGGAAGTCATCTTAAAAAATCTGGGACACCTACAATGGGTGGAGTAATTATATTAACAAGTATTACTTTAACAAGTTTGCTTTTTGTGATAGGAAATAAAGAATTGCAAAGTGTCCTATTTGTTACATTAGGATTTGGATTAATTGGTTTCTTAGATGACTATATTAAAGTTGTTAAAAAACGTTCTTTAGGGTTAACAGCTATGCAAAAAATCTTAGGGCAGCTTATTGTTACTTTAGTATTTGCCTATTTATTAAAATATTATGTAGGTGTAGACTCATCAATTCTGTTACCTTTTAGTGGTGGAAAGGTATTAGATTTAGGGATACTTTACTTGCCGTTCTTAGTATTTGGAGTGTTAGGAACAGTAAATGCAGTTAACCTAACAGATGGAGTAGATGGATTAGCTTCAAGTGTAACTGTTTTAGTAGCTACATTTTTTGCTGCAGTAGCTTGGGCTATGGATAGTACAATGGCACCAATTGCTGCTGCGACAGCGGGAAGCTTATTAGGATTTTTATTGTTTAATAGTTATCCAGCTAAAGTGTTTATGGGAGATACAGGGTCTCTAGCTTTAGGAGGATTTGTAGTAGCAACAGCATTCATTCTTAAAATGCCACTATTTATACTAATAGTTGGTATAGTATATGTTGTAGAAAACTTGTCTGTTATTATTCAAGTGTTTTATTTTAAAAAAACAAAGAAAAGGTTCTTCAAAATGGCGCCTATACATCATCATTTTGAGTTAAGTGGCTGGCCAGAGACAAAGGTTGTAACAGTATTCTCTATAGTAACAGCTATTATGTGTTTAATAGGCCTTATTGCTATATAGGTTTAGGAGGGATTTATATGGAAATTAAAAATACAAAAGTTTTAGTCATAGGTAGTGCTAGAAGTGGCTTAGGTGCAGCTAGATTAGCTGGAAAAATGGGAGCTAAGGTAAGTGTATATGATCAAAAGAGTTTTGAAAACTTATCAGCTGAAACTCAACAATATATTAATGAATTAAAAAGTGAAGATATAAGATTTTTGTTAAATGAAGAAGTAGATAGTACACAATTTGAATTACTTATAGTAAGCCCAGGAGTACCTTTAGAGATAGATATTATTGAAAAAGCTAAGAAGACAGGTATAGAAGTTGTGGGTGAATTTGAATTTGCTTCCAGGTATTGTAAAGCACCTATCGTGTCTATTACGGGAACAAATGGAAAGACAACTACAACGATGCTTGTAGGAGAAATTATCAAAAAATATAATGAAAAGACGTATGTTGTAGGTAATATTGGCAGAGCATTTAGTGAAGATGTACTTGAAATAGAGGAAGATGGCGTTGTTGTTGCAGAAGTGAGTAGTTTTCAATTAGAGACGGTAAAAAGATTTCATTCACACGTAGGTGCATTACTTAATATTACGCCAGATCATTTAAATAGGCATAAAACAATGGAAAATTATTGTCATGCTAAATATCAGGTATTTAAAAATCAGACATTGTCTGATTATGCTATTTTAAATATTAAGGATGAATATTACGAAGAAGCTAAAGGCTATGTACCATCTCAAATTATTACATTTAGTAGTATAGGAGAAGTAGATAGAGGAGCCTATCTTAAAGAACAGAAATTATATCATAATATTAATGGTCATGAAGTTTACATATGCCATGAAAATGAAATTAGAGTGTTTATAGAAAACGCTTTAGCAGCAATTGCAATTACAGTAAGCTTTGGGGTGCCAGAAGAACTTATTACAAATGTACTTACAAGTTTTAAAGGTGTAGAACATCGTATTGAATATGTATGTACTAAAAAAGGTGTAGACATTTACAATGATTCAAAAGCAACTAATACAGATGCGGCAATTAAAGGAATACTAACTATGAAAAAGCCTATTAGGTTATTAGCAGGTGGAATGGATAAAAAAGTATCTTTTAAAGATTGGATTAAGCTATTTGAGGGCAAAGTAAAAAAAGTTTATGTAATTGGTGAAACAAAACTTCAAATTATACAAGAAGCGAAAGAAGAAGGATATACTCATATTGTGCCGTGCTTAACTTTTGAAGAAGCTATTCAAAAAGCTTATGAGGAAAGTAGCCAGGGAGAATGTATTTTATTATCTCCAGCTTGTGCAAGTTGGGATATGTTTGAAAGCTACGAACAAAGAGGAGATATCTTTAAAACCATTATTAATAGTATGGAAGGGTGACAAAGGTGAATAAGCAAGCAGAAACTCTTACCAGAAAGAAAAAAAATTTAGTTAAACATACTCCAGATATTTTATTAATTGCAATGATCTTACTAATAGTAGGTTTTGGTGTGGTTATGGTATATAGTGCAAGTAATTATTATGCTATGACTACCTTTGGTAACCCGTTACATTTTGCTAAAAAACAGGGGATGATTGGACTTGCGGGAATAGTGGGCATGTTCTTTGTAGCTTATAAATTTAACTATAGAATATTTTCTAATATGAAAATATCAGCTATTATTTACAGTGTATCTTTATTATTAGCATTAAGTTTATTCTTTATTGGAGTGGAAAATAAAGGGGCAACTAGATGGCTAAACATAGGAGGTATTTCGTTTCAGCCTTCAGAATTAGTAAAGATAGCGGTTATTCTTATGCTATCTTCGTACATAGTTAAATATAGAAATAAATTAGATAATTTATTATATGTAGCATTAGGTGGAATAATTGTTTTAGTGCCAGCAGCACTTATTGCAGCGGAAAATTTAAGCTCAGCGATAGTAGTAGCATTTGTAGGCTTTTTAATTCTTTTTATTTCTACACCTAGAATATGGTATTACGTGATGGGGATTATATTGGTAGGAGTAGTAGGTTTTTATATGTATTATTTAGCAATGAGTACAGCGCCTACAGATGATTTAGGACCTATCTCAGGTATTTTTATGAAGCAATACCGATTAGATCGTTTTAGGGTGTGGAAAGATCCTTGGTTAGACCCTAAAGGAAAAGGATATCAACCTATTCAATCACTTTATGCAGTTGGATCTGGAGGATTATTCGGTCAGGGGTTAGGACAAGGAATACAGAAATTAGGTTTTTTACCTGAACCGCATAATGATATTATTTTTGCTGTTATTTGTGAAGAATTAGGACTAGTGGGAGCAAGTTTGTTGCTGTTAGCTTACGCAATACTTGTTTTACGGGGACTGGCAGTAGCTGCTAATGCCCAAGACTTTTTTGGGGCATTAGTAGCTACTGGGATTTCAGGAATGATAGGTATTCAAGTGCTTATCAATGTAGCTGTAAATACTAACACGATACCAACTACTGGAATGCAGTTACCATTAGTAAGCTATGGAGGAACAGCATTAATTATTTTATTAGGAACACTAGGTATATTGGTTAATATTTCAAGAACATCTAATATCGATAAGGTAGGCTGAGATCAAAGTAAGAGAGAGAGTTGTGTTTAGGAGTAACAAATAAGGAAGTTGTGGAATAAAATGGTGTTATAGACCTTACCTTTTGGAGGTGCTAAAATGAGTAAATATATAATACAAGGTGGTAAGCGTCTAGAAGGTGAACTGTATATTGATGGAAGCAAAAATGCAGTTTTACCCATTATAGCAGCAACTATTTTAACTGGAAGCACAACAATTTTGCATAACTGTCCTGATATTACAGATGTAAATATCATGCTTGATATATTAAAAGAGTTAGGATGTAGCGTAAAAAGAGAAAATACAACTTTGATTATAGATACAACTTATGTAGGCAGTTACTGTGTACCCAAACAATTAGTCGAACAAATGCGATCTTCAATTATATTTTTAGGTTCTATAATAGGACGATGCAAGCAGGCTGAAATGAGTTACCCTGGGGGATGCGCATTAGGACCTAGACCTATTAATTTACATTTAGACGCTTTAAAAATAATGGGTGTAAATGTTAAAGAAACTGATGGATTGATTGTTTCCAAGACAGAGCATCTTCAAGGTGCAACAATTGAATTACCTTTTCCGAGTGTAGGTGCAACAGAAAATATTATATTAGCGGCAGTATTAGCTGATGGAGTTACGACGATAAAAAATGCAGCAAAAGAGCCTGAAATAGTAGACTTAGAAAGATATTTAAATAGTTGTGGAGCAAAAATAAAAGGAGCTGGCACGAATACGATTAGCATCAGTGGTGTAGAGAAGCTATATAGTACAGAATACACGATTATGACAGATAGGATTATTGCAGGAAGCTATTTAGCAGCAGCAGCAGCAACTAGAGGAAGTATTGATTTACGGAATGTAAATAGTAGAGATTTAGGACCTGTAATGGATGCCTTCAAAAATATGGGGTGTAAGGTTAAGGAATATGAAGAATCAATTAGTCTAATAGCTGGAAATACTTTGAAGGGTATAGAGATTATAACAGAACCGTACCCTGGATTTCCTACAGATATGCAACCACAATTTATGGCGATGCTTTGTATGTGTCAGTCGGAAAGTGTTATAACAGAAAATATATTTTTAAGTCGATTTAATCAAGTTCCAGAACTTAATAAGATGGGCGCTAATATTTCTATAATTAATAAGCAGGCAATTATTACACCTGTAAAATATCTTACAGGGTGTGAGGTAGGGGCTACAGATCTTAGATGTGGAGCCGCATTGGTGATAGCTGGATTAATTGCTCAAGGAAAAACTAGTGTAGGGCATACAGAATATATTAAACGGGGCTATCACAATATAGTAACAGATTTAAAAACATTAGGAGCAACTATAGAGGAAAGGGAGTAAATAGTTGAAAGATACAGGAAGTAAAATACAAAAGAGAATCATTTATATAGGTTGCATAGGTAGTTTGATAGGTATTGTTTTTTTATTATTACCGATGTGGAATATTAATGAGATTAATGTAGAAAAAATAAACTTCTATGAAAAGCAAGAAATACTAGATATGGCTAATATTAAAGAAGGGATGCATTTGTTAAGTATCTCAAAGACAGAAATAGTGAAAAAAATAGAAAAGTTACCTTATGTTGGAGGAGCTACTGTAGAATTTGAGTTTCCTAATAAAGTTAATATTATTATTCAAGAAAATACTCCTATAGGATATGTTCCATTTAATGGAACATATCTTTGTTTAAATACCGAAGGACAAGTTCTAAGTCAAACGGACAAGATTTTGTTAGAATTACCAATTATTCAAGGGATAGAATTTGATCAATTTAAAAAAGATGAGTCTTTAAAAATAAAAAATGAGGAGCATTTTATTACCGCTAATGAAATGATTACTATACTGAGAGAGTATGAATTTTTAGATCAAGTAGACAGTATAGATATATCTAATATGGAACAAATTCACTTGTATGTTGACAAGTTAGATGTTATAATTGGTAATATCAGAGAATTTGACAAAAAGGTTATGTGGCTTAAACAAGTACATAAAGATTATACGATGGGAATCCTTGATTTATCAATGATTCATCATGAACAGGCTATTCTTACGCCATTAACGTAAGGATGGTTAAAATAAAGAAAAATTACTCTATTTTAAAATATAAAAGGGGGAGACCAGTTTGCTTGAAATTTATATGGAAAATCAATGTCAAGGTGCTCAAATAAAAGTAATTGGTGTTGGTGGCGGAGGTAATAATGCTGTAGACCGAATGATAGAAGAAGGTCTAGGTGGTGTTGAGTTTATTACAATTAATACTGATCATCAAGCATTATCCAGATCAAGAGCACAGGCTAAAATTCAAATCGGTGAGAAAATGACAAGAGGATTAGGTGCAGGTGCTAATCCAGAGATTGGAACAAAATCTGCAGAAGAAAGCAGAGAAGAAATTGTCCAAGCTATAAAGGGAACAGATATGTTATTTATTACTGCAGGAATGGGCGGTGGTACTGGAACAGGAGCTGCTCCAGTTATTGCAAGTATAGCTAAAGAACAAGGTATTTTAACAGTAGGTGTAGTAACAAAGCCTTTCAGCTTTGAAGGTAGAAAGCGTATGTTGAATGCAGAAAAAGGAATTGAAGAATTAAAGAAAGCAGTCGATACGTTAGTAATCATACCAAATGATAAAATATTACAAGTTATTGATAAAAAAACAACAATGTTAGAAGCTTTTAGTAAAGCGGATAATGTACTTCAACAAGGTGTACAAGGTATTGCAGACCTTATTTCAAACCCTGGAGTTATCAATCTAGACTTTGCAGATGTACGTACAATTATGAATAATAAAGGTATTGCACATATGGGTATTGGACGTGCTTCAGGTGAAAATAGAGCAGAAGAAGCAATTAAACAAGCAATTAGTAGTCCACTTCTTGATACAACAATTGATGGCGCAAGATGTGTATTAATTAATATGGCTGGTGGAGAATCTTTAGGTCTTATGGAAGCAAATATGGGAGCTAATTTAATATGTGAAGCAGTAGATCCAGATGCAGAAATTATTTTCGGTACGTCAATTAATGAAGAACTTGGAGATGAGATTGTAATTACTGTTATTGCAACAGATTTTCAAAATAAAGAGGTAGCACCAACTTATTTTGAAGCTGTGACAAGAACAGCAGCAGTTGCACCTACTACAAATTCACAAGAGCCTGTTAGAGAAGAGAGAAAAGCAGTTACAAGTGAAGTGCAGGTGGAAATTCCACATTTCTTGAGAAGATCTAGATAAAGAATAAAAAAAGATACGATTAATGTCGTATCTTTTTTTTATTCTTTCTATTCTTTTTACAAAATTTGTAAGAGAATTTGAGTACAATAGATATAAGAATTATAAGAAGGAGGTGGAAATGATGCAGGTAATTTATATAGATATATTATTTTTAATTAATTTTATTATGGACTGTATGATTTTTTATATAGCAATACAAATAGGAGGTAATAAAATTTCATATCTGAGATTATTGGCAGGAAGTGCAATAGCTTCTTTAGCATATTGTGGAATTATTTATTTTCCTATACTACAAAAGCTTCCTGTATATATATATTATTTGTTTATTCCAGTCATTCCTATATTATATATGTTTAAGCCTACTACTATTAAAGATTTTATAAAAGAATTTATAATATGTACAATGAGTGCTTTTGTAATAGGTGGAGGGAGTTTTAGTTTTTATTACTTAATAGTCCAGTTGAAGATCAATAGTAACCTTGTGACTGTGATTCCAGTAATAGTTGGTGGATTGATATGTATCGTTGTAACACTGTCTTTTAAGTGGATTAGAAGAATGATTATTCTGCCGAGATTTTCTTATCAAGCCATTATATATAATATTAATAAAAAAGAGAATTTAGAAGGTATAGTTGATACAGGTAATTGCTTATATACACTGATAAGTCATAAGCCTGTTAGTATTATTGAATATGAAAAAGCTAAAAAATTACTTAAACAAAATCAAATAGAATTGATTGAAACATGTTTGAGAGATGGCATTATAGAAACAATAAGTAAGAAAAATACTGTTTCTATACCTGTGTATATTATTCCTTTTAAGAGTCTAGGGTGTAAAGAAGGTGTTATATTAGGTGTAGAAATAGAACAAATAAAGATAATTAAAAATAACTATGAGCAAGTATGTAATAAATGTGTTATAGGGATATGCTTTGAACCTATATTTAAAGAATGTAAATATCAAATGCTGATACATCCAGAACTTATTATAAATTAGGAGGAATAGCGATGAAAGGATTAGTCTCATTATGGATATATGTAAAAAAACAGGTTTATAAATTAATGATGAAAATAGGGGATGAGGTATATTACATAGGTGGAAGCGAAATTTTACCGCCACCCTTAACTAAAGAAGAAGAAGATGAGTTAATATTAGGGCTAACAATAGAAGGAAATGATCATAATAAGATTAAGCAAGTTTTAATTGAAAGAAATTTAAGATTGGTAGTCTATATAGCAAGAAAATTTGAGAATACAGGAATAGGGATGGAGGATTTGATTTCCATAGGAACAATTGGGCTTATAAAAGCTATTAATACTTTTAATCCTGAGAAGAAAATAAAATTGGCTACATATGCGTCTAGATGTATTGAAAATGAGATTCTTATGTATCTTAGAAGAACTAATAAATTAAAAATAGAGATATCAATAGATGAACCGTTAAATGTAGATTGGGATGGCAATGAATTATTATTATCAGATATTTTGGGGACAGAGTCGGATATTATTTATAGAAATATAGAAGATGAAGTGGATCGTTCATTATTGCAACAAGCTTTATTGAAATTATCAGCTAGGGAGAGAGAAATCGTTGAATTAAGATTTGGATTTGGAAACCAAGGAAAAGAAAAAACGCAAAAAGAAGTAGCGGATTTATTAGGTATTTCACAATCCTATATATCAAGATTAGAAAAAAAGATTATACTAAGATTAAAAAAGGAAATTACTAGAATGAGTTAAAAATATGAATAAATTAACAGGTATTGGTAATGCTTATTATAGACTTATGTATTACTCAAAATGCATTGCTAGGAGGAATCTACATGGCTATAAATAAGGTTGAAATATGTGGAGTAAACACAGCTAAGCTTCCCATATTGACAAATGAACAAAAAGAAAAGTTATTTAAACTTATAGAGGGTGGAGATAACAGAGCGAGAGAACAATACATTTATGGAAATTTAAGATTAGTACTTAGTGTGATTCAAAGGTTTAATAATAGAGGAGAACACGTAGATGATTTATTTCAAGTGGGGTGCATTGGACTTATTAAGGCTATAGACAATTTTGATGTAACTCAGAATGTAAAGTTCTCTACTTATGCAGTTCCTATGATTATTGGGGAAATTAGAAGGTATTTGAGGGATAACAACTCTATCAGAGTAAGTCGGTCATTAAGAGATACTGCATATAAAGCATTACAAGCCAAAGAAAAACTTACTAGACAGAATGCAAAAGAACCTACTATTGAAGAAATAGCAAAAGAATTAGAGTTACCAAAAGAAGATGTTGTGTTCGCGTTAGATGCTATTCAAGATCCTATATCTTTATTTGAACCTGTGTATCATGATGAAAGTGATGCATTGTATATAATGGATCAAGTGAAAGATGAGAAGAGCCAAGATGATATTTGGTTAGAAAATATAGCACTTAAAGAGGCTATGAAGAGGTTGAATGAGAGAGAAAAACATATACTTACTTTAAGGTTTTTTGCTGGGAAAACACAAATGGAAGTAGCAGATGAAATCGGAATTTCACAAGCTCAAGTTTCTAGACTAGAAAAGACAGCACTTAAACATATGAAAAAATATATTTAAAAAGAAAAAGTTTTAGTATAACTTATCCTATATTTTAATATATTTATTATAAGGGGGGGATGGCGAAAATGAGAATTGGAGATATGAAGCATAAAGAAATTATTAATACTGTAGATGGGTCTAGGTTGGGATATATTTGTGATGTAGAAATTGATTGGAATGAAGGGAAAGTCACAAAACTTATTGTACCAGGACCAGGTAAAATGATGGGGTTATTTGGAAGAGAACTAGAATATATTATTCCCTGGGAAAATATTAAAAAGGTAGGGGAAGATATTATACTGGTAGAATTACAAGGCCAAGATTATGTAAAAGAAAGCCAATATTGACTTTTCTTTTCAAAATGTGCTAATCTTTAACTAAATAATAAACATAGGAGGATATGATAATGAAGTGTCCTTATTGTGGATATATCATGTCTAAGGTACTTAATTCAAGGCCTGTAGAAGATAATAAATCTATACGAAGAAGAAGACAGTGTGAACAGTGTGAAAAAAGATTTACTACATATGAAAAGATAGAATCTATACCTATTATAGTGCTTAAAACTAATCAAACAAGAGAACTGTTTGATAGAGAAAAATTGTTAAAAGGAATTGTAAGATCCTGCAATAAAAGACAAATAAGCATAGAGGAAATAGAAGTATTAGTAGATCAAATAGAGAATCAAATTTATTTAAGCGAAAGAAAAGAAATTACATCATCTGAAATTGGTGAATTAGCAATGAAATATCTTAAACAAATGGATGAAGTATCTTATATTAGATTTGCTTCAGTATATAAAAAATTTAAGGATATTGATGAATTCATTGCTGAGTTAGAACATATTAAGCAATATAAAAAATAAAAAGCCCTTAATAAGGGCTTTTTATTATGTCCAAAATTTGCGATCTAATAGCCGATAATTAATAGCTTCACTTATGTGTGATTCATTAATCTCTAAACAAGCATCTAAGTCAGCAATAGTCCTAGAGACTTTAAGAATACGATGATAACTTCTAGCACTGCCTATGGATGTATTAAACCAGTCATCAAGTAGTTGATGTGCAGATACGGTAAGAGAACAATACTTTTCAATATGTTCACTTTTCATTTCACTATTGTAGGAAATATTATCGTGTTTAAAACGTTCTTTTTGAATGACACCAGCTGCTTGTACACGAGCATAGATGGCCTTAGATGAAAGTCCCTTTGGCTCAGAGAAGCTTTTTGGAGATATTGAAGTAGTTTCTATTTGTAAATCTATACGATCAAGTAAAGGGCCAGAGAGTTTGTTTAAATATCTTTTGATTGAATGGATATCACATTGGCAGCGATTAAAATTAGGGTAGTAACCACAAGGACAAGGGTTAGTAGATGCAATAAATAAAAACTTAGAGGGATAGGTAACACTTTGACTAGCTCTAGAAACAGTGATTGTACCTGATTCTAATGGCTGCCTAAGTACTTCTAAGGCTTTTTTATTAAATTCTAAGAGTTCATCTAAAAAAAGGATGCCTAGGTGAGCGAGACTAATTTCACCAGGTTTAGGTTTGATACCACCACCTGTTAGACCGTAGAGAGAAGTAGTATGGTGAGGGGATCTAAAAGGACGAGTAGTAATAAGGTGACTAGGTGGTGCGTGTTCTGAAAGACTATAAAGTTTAGTGAGTTCTATAGATTCTTCATATTCTAAAGGTGGTAAGATGGAAGGAAGCCTCTTGGCTAACATTGTTTTTCCAGAACCAGGTGGACCTATCAGAAGAACATTGTGAAAACCAGCTGCGGCTATCATAAGTGCTCGTTTAGCACTTTCTTGTCCCCTAACATCTTCAAAGTCATCTTCAAAAGATAATGAAGTAAGGGGATTAAGTTGGTTAACGTTTTGATGAAGAGAAGTGCTGTTCAAAAGGAATTGAATTACTTCTTTTAGCGAATGTGCATAGAAAACTTGAGAGCTTGGAAGGATACAGGTATCTTCATAGTTATCGAATGGGACAATAAACTGAGCTTCAGAAGAAGATAAAGAGGAGCATAAAATAGGGAGTAAACCTCTAACTTTTCTAAGATTACCGTCTAGCGCCAGTTCTCCCATAAAAACTATATTTTTTATAGAGTCATAAGAAATAATACCAATACAGCATAAAATGCCTATTGCGATAGATAAATCATAGAGACTACCTTCTTTGCGAACATCTGCGGGAGCCATATTAATAGTAATGTGTTTGATAGGAAAATCATAGTTGCTGTTTTTGATAGCACTTTTAACGCGTTCTTTAGCTTCTCTAACAGATGAATCAGGAAGACCTACTATTTCAAAAGAAGGAAGGCCATCAGAAAGGTCTACTTCAATATTTATAGGAAGAGGATTTATTCCATTTAAGCAATAACTGTTTAATTTACAAAACATAAGGTTATCCTTTCAAAAAACATTTTCTATATTATAGCTATTATTACTACTTTTTAAACAAATAGCTATAATAAAGTAGAAAATTAAATTGAAAGGGAGTATAATGGTGGTCGTATGAATAAAATATTTAGTATTTGGTTTCATCAGTTAGGTATATCTGATAGCATTAAACTAAAAATATACAATCAAGTAATGGACTTTGAAGCAATTTTTAAACTTTCCAATAATAACTATAAGCAATTAGGTTTGAATGAGGACCAGATTGATAAAATTATAAAATCTAAAGAAACAATAAGTCAAATAAGGGAAACTTTAGAGCAAATAAGGAAAGAAAATATACAAATTATAGATATTGGAGAAAAAGAATACCCAGAAGAGTTGAAACAAATAATTAATCCTCCGATGGTATTATTTGCACAGGGAAATATTCAGTACTTAAATAGTCCAGCTATAGCAATAGTAGGTGCTAGAAAGTGTTCAGAGTATGGTTTTGAAATAGCAAAAAAAATAGCAAAAGAACTAGCTCAAAGAGGGATAGTTGTTGTAAGTGGTATGGCTTTGGGGATTGATGAGGCTGCTCATAGAGGGGCATTAGAAATAGGACATACAGTAGCCGTATTAGGAACAGGAGTTAGTGTGTGTTATCCTAAAAAAAACTATGAATTATATAGGAGGATACCTAATAAAGGATGTTTAGTTTCGGAATATTTACCTCATACAGAGCCTATGCCTTTTCAATTTCCTCAAAGAAATAGAATTATTAGTGGGATAAGTGTGGGAACTGTATTAGTAGAGGCAGCAGAAAAAAGTGGCTCACTTATTACAGCAGACTTAGCTTTAGAGCAAAATAAATTAGTTTTTGCAGTCCCAGGTAATGTTAATAGTAAATTAAGTAAAGGAACTAATCACTTAATTCAACAAGGAGCGAAATTAATAACCAATTCACAAGATATTATGGATGAATTGCCTAGTTATATCATGAAAAAAATAGATTTAGGTAATAAAAATCTAATAAAACTAGATTGTAACCTACTTGATAAAGTTGAAATTATGGTATATGATTGTTTAAGTTGGCAACCTAAAGAAATAAATGAATTAATAACTAATACTGGGATAACTAGTGAAACAATAAATACTATTTTGTTAAAGTTAGAGATAAAAGGGTTGATACAAAGATTACCTGGAAATAGGTATTTAAGATTGAATTAGAGATTATTAGGAGGTAAGTATGGCAAATAATTTGGTAATTGTAGAATCTGCTGCTAAAGTAAATACAATTAGTAAATTTTTAGGTAAGAACTATAAAGTTGAAGCATCAATTGGCCATGTTCGTGATTTGCCTAAAAGTCAATTAGGGGTAGATGTAGCAAATGAGTATGATCCAAAGTATATAACTATTAGGGGGAAAGGTGAATTACTTCAAAAAATGCGTAAAGACGCAAAAAATGCAACAAGTATTTATTTAGCAACTGACCCTGACCGTGAAGGAGAAGCAATATCTTGGCATTTATACCATTCTTTAAGGTTAGAAGGAAAACAGGTTTATCGTATTACATTTAATGAAATTACAGAAAAAGCTGTTAAAGAAGCGATTAAACACCCTAGAGATATTAATATGGATTTAGTAGATGCACAGCAAGCTAGAAGAATACTAGACAGAGTTGTAGGATATGAGATAAGTCCGATATTATGGAAAAAAATACGAAAAGGACTAAGTGCAGGGCGTGTACAATCTGTTACATTAAGGTTAGTGTGTGATAGAGAAAAAGAAATCAGGGAATTCGTAGAACAAGAATATTGGTCTGTGGAATCTCTATTTAAGTTAGGAAAGACAAAAGGCTTTGTAGCTAAACTTGATAAAATTAATGATATAAAAGCAGAAATAAATACTAAAGAAGAAGCAGAAAAAATTACAAAAGAATGTGAAGATAGTTCTTTTATAGTAGAATCGCGTAAAAAAAGTGAGCGTATTAAAAATACGGTACTACCATTTACTACAAGTACACTTCAACAAGAAGCTGCAAAGCATTTAGGATTCTCTACTCAGAAAACAATGAATATTGCACAACAACTCTATGAAGGGGTCAAAGTTGGTAAAACCGAGGCTGGGATTGTAACTTATATACGTACTGACTCTGTTCGTATAGCTGATGCAGCAAAGGAAGAAGCTTTAGAATATATTGAAAAGAAATTTGGAAAAGAATATATAAATAATGGTGCAGCTAAGCAGAATAAAAATGCTAAAATTCAGGATGCCCATGAGGCTATTAGGCCTACGTATATTGAATATACGCCAAATGAAATTAAAGAATACTTATCAAGAGATCAGTATAAATTATATAACTTAATTTGGAATAGGTTTATAGCTAGTCAGATGGCACCCGCTAAATTCGAATCACACTCTATTAAAATTAAAAGTGGGATTTATACTTTTAAAGCAACCTACTCAGTAGAATTATTTTCAGGGTTTTTGCAAGTCTATAACATGGATAATTCAAAAAATAAAGAGGTATCTATTGTAGGGATAGAAGAAGGTGAAGTGTTAGAATGTATTAAAGTAACACCTAACCAACATTTTACTCAACCGCCTGCTAGATTTTCAGAGGCTACTATAGTTAAAGCTTTGGAGGAAAATGGAGTAGGGAGACCGAGTACATATGCTCCTACTATTACTACATTACTAAGTAGAGGATATGTAACTAAAGAAAATAAGGTCCTATATGCAACAGAATTAGGCGAGGTTGTAACTAATATTATGCTAGAATATTTTGATGAAATTGTAGATGTAGAGTTTACAGCTCAGTTAGAAAAAATTCTAGATGAAATTGCTTCAGGGAATATATTCTGGAAAGAGATTATTAAAGCATTTTATCCTAATTTCCATAAAACAGTAGTAAAAGCTGAAAAGGAAATAAAAGATATAGATTTAACAGAAACAACAGATATTCCTTGTGATAAATGTGGAGCAAATATGATTGTTAAATACGGTAAATATGGTAAATTTTTAGGGTGTCCTAATTTTCCAGAATGCAACTCTACAAAACCTTGGTTTGAAGAGGTAGGGGTACAATGCCCACTGTGCGGTGGTAAAGTTATTCTTAAGAAAACCAAAAAAGGTAGAATTTATTATGGATGTGAGAATAACAGTAATTCGGAAAATGAATGTGAATTTATGTCTTGGCAAAAACCTACAGGAGAAAAATGTCCATCATGTGGTGATTTTTTAGTAGAAAAAGGTAGTGTTAAAAATAAAAAAATTGCTTGTCATAATACAACATGTAATTATGGTAAAGAGAGCAAACTGGTTAAAGATAACGAAACTAGCTAAAGAAAACATAAATAAATTATTAAATTTTAGAAATATAAATTTTACAATTTGTTGTTGAGTTTTCTCTTAATTTATGATATTATGACTTATGTGTTAATGATAAGTGTGATGGGGGGACAAAGTTGAAGTTTCAACTTTGTCTTTTTAATGAGTATAAATGTGTATAGTGTGAAAATTTTTCGAACATACTAATGGTATAAGTGATTTAAGGAGGAAATTCAATGTCAATTGATTTATTACAAAAAATGAGAAAAGTTAACAGATTACTACAACGTGTAGGTTCTGATAGGGTCGTATTTTCAGATATCTGTGAAGTGATAAGTGATGTAATTCAATCGAATGTAGTCGTTATTAGCAACAAAAGCAAGGTGTTAGGTATTAATAATATTTTTGCAAATGATTTAATTAATCATGAGCAATATGTAGGTTACGCGATTAATGATCAACTTATTTCAATGATGGACGTAAGAGAGAATATCTCTATGGAAACAATATTTGCTGATTCAGCAAATAGTGCTAGCTATATAGGGTGTATTGTTCCTATTGTAGCAGGTGGCCAAAGATTAGGAACATTTTTATTCTATAAAGAAAAAAATCAAGGAAATTATGGTACAGAGGACCTTATCTTAGCTGAATATGGTGCAACTATTGTAGCTGTAGAAATGCTATCTTCTCTTAAAGATGAGACAGATGAAGAAGAAAGAAAAACTGCTATTGTAAAATCTGCGATTGGAACATTATCTTATTCAGAATTAGAAGCTATTTTCCACATCTTTGAAAAATTAGATGGTACAGAAGGTTTACTGATTGCAAGTAAAATTGCAGATAAAGTAGGGATAACTCGTTCTGTAATCGTTAATGCATTACGTAAATTTGAAAGTGCAGGAGTAATTGAGTCAAGATCTTTAGGTATGAAAGGAACATACATTAAAGTTCTTAATGATGCACTAATTCCAGAGTTAGATAAATTACGTAAATAAATATAAATAGTTAATTTAAATATAAAAAAAAAGAGCACAATAGTGCTCTTTTTTTTTATGGATTATTGATACAAATGATTTGAAAGTATTTTGGATAAAAAATTAATTTACTGAAAATGAAATGTAATAATGAAAAGATGATTATATAGTTATTACAGTAATTGTAATGAATTGAAGTTAATTTTAAAGAATATTATCTATGCATAAAATGAAATTATGTGGACAAAAAAAATCATTTTATGTATAATGTTAGTAATAAACTAAGAAATTTAAATATATAATCAAGTTTAAAAGGGGAATGAATATGAATAATTATCTTGAGGCATTTTTACTTTATTTAAGAGATGTGAAATTATCCTCTAAAAATACTATTCAATCTTATGAAAGAGATTTGAAATATTTTTTTCAATATCTAGAATGTATCAATATAAATGAATTAAATAAAATTAATACATCATTCATAAAAAGTTATTTAGAGGAATTGAAAAGTCAGAATAAATCTATGGCAACTATTTCTAGAACGTTAGCTTCTATTAGAGCATTTTTTCAGTATTTAGTAAAATCTGAGGTTATAATAGAAAATCCAGCTTTAATTATAGAGCTACCTAAAATTGCTAAAAGGATACCTAAAGTGTTAAGTGAAAATGAAATTATTAAGTTACTTAATGAGCCAAATAAAACTGATTTGAAAGGTATTAGAGATAAGGCCATGTTGGAGTTGTTGTATGCGACCGGTATTCGGGTATCGGAATTAATTACGTTAACAGTTTCAGATATCAATTTAAATCAAGGATATATTATTTGTAAGGACCAAAATAAAGAAAGATCTATCCCTATTGGTATGCCTGCTATAACAGCTATACAGAATTATCTAATACAGGCAAGACATGTAATGATTAGGGATAATAATGAACAGATATTATTTGTAAATTGTAATGGGCATCCTCTAACTAGACAAGGGTTTTGGAAGATACTAAAAAATTATGCTAAGCTTGCAGAAATCTCTGAGGATATTACCCCGCATATGTTGCGTCATTCATTTGCGGCTCATTTGATTCAACATGGTGCAAACTTAAAGTCAGTTCAACAAATGTTAGGGCATTCTGATATTTCTACCACACAAGTATATACTCATATTAAATAGAAAATTTTAAGCGGGGAATAAAATCCCTGTTTTTTTTTTGAGATTTATAATACAATAATAAATAGAATAGCTACTAGGTAGACTTATAAAGAAAGGTGATTAATTATGAAAAGAGCAATATGGATTGTTTTAGATAGTGTAGGAATAGGAGGAATGAAGGATAGTGAGCAATATGGAGATAAGGATGTAAATACATTAGCTCATGTTTATCAAAAGAATGGTAAACTTCATATTCCTAATATGATAGAACTAGGTATAGCCAATATAGAAGGAATTGATTTTATAAAGTCCATAGATAGACCGATAGGAACTTATGCAAGAATGCAAGAATTATCTAAAGGCAAGGATACCACAACAGGACATTGGGAAATGGTTGGAATTTATACAGATGTGCCTTTCCCGACTTATCCACAAGGATTTCCTGATGAGGTAATGGATAAATTTCATGAACAAATAGGGGTGAAATCTATAGGGAATTGTCCAGCTTCTGGTACACAGATTCTAGAAGATTTAGGTGAAGAACATATGCAAACAGGTTATCCTATAGTGTATACTTCGGCAGATAGTGTATTTCAGATAGCTGCGCATGAAGAAGTAATTCCTCTTGAAAAACTTTATGAGATGTGTGAAATAGCTAGAAATATATTAGTAGATAAACATGAAGTATCTCGTGTAATTGCGAGACCATTTGTAGGTACACCAGGAAACTTTACAAGGACGCCAAATAGAAGAGATTTTGCGGTAACACCACCTGAAAATAATTTGTTAGTAAATGCTAAATGTGAAGGATTAGATGTAATTGGAATTGGAAAGATAGAGGATATTTTTGCAGGTCAAGGTATTACAGAAGCTATCCACACAAAGAGCAATGAGGACGGGATATTAACGACTATTAAGGCAATAAAAGATGAAAGTAAAGGAATTATATTCACGAATTTAGTGGATTTTGATATGAAGTGGGGACATCGCAATGATTATATAGGATATGGAAAAGGATTAGAAGAATTTGATTGTTATTTACCACGTATTCTAGAAGAAATGAATGATGAAGATATTTTATTTATTACTGCAGATCATGGATGTGATCCAACCACGCCAGGAACAGATCATACACGCGAGTGTGTACCATTATTAGTATATGGCAAACAAATCAAGCAAGGTAAAGATTTAGGGATTAGAAAATCTTTTGCAGATATTGGGCAAACAATTAGTGAAATGTTTAACTTACCATCTTTACCAGTAGGTGAAAGTTTTTATAAAGAATTAGTGTAACAACTTTCTAGGGATTTCCCTAGAAAGTTTTTTATTGCCCCTATAAAATCTAAATGCTCCTAGGTATAATTTGAGAGAAATAACAGATAATAGCAACAAAGGCTTAGGAGGTATGAAGATGAAAAGTAAAAAAATATGTGCTCTCATATTACTACTAACCATTGTAATCAATAGTAGTGCAATAATGGGAGTAGAATCGGCAGGGAATGCCATTACAACAACTGCTAGAAGTTATGCATTAATGGAAGCAGGCAGTGGAAAAATTTTATTGGATTATAATATGGATGAACAAATGCCATTAGCCAGTGTAACTAAAGTTATGACGTTACTTCTAATCTATGATGCAATAGATGCAGGGAAGATAACTTGGGACGATAAAGTAACCATTAGTGAGCATGCTGCAGGAATGGGTGGATCTCAGGCATTTATGGAACCAGGAGAAGAACAAACAGTTAGAGATTTAGTTAAATGCATAGGAATTGCGTCAGCAAATGATGCCGCAGTAGCTATGGCGGAGTATATTGGAGGAAGTGAGCAACAGTTTGTTGATATGATGAACAAAAAAGCAGCAGATTTGGGGATGAAGAATACTGTCTTTAAAAATGCATGTGGGCTTCATGTAGAGGGACATGTATCTAGTGCAAAAGATGTTGCATTGATGTCTAAAGAATTAATCACAAAATATCCAGATATAACTAAAATTATGACGGTATGGATGGATAAGATTACACATAGGACTAGACGTGGAGAAAGTGAATTTGGTTTAACAAATACCAATAAAATGCTTAAATGGTATAATGGTATTACGGGCTTGAAAACTGGATATACTCCAGAGGCAAAGCATTGTGTAAGTGCAACAGCTGCAAGAGATGGAATGAATTTAATTGCTGTCATTTTAGGGTCGAGTGATGGGAAAATAAGGTTTAGAGAAGCAGCAGAATTACTAGACTATGGATTTGCTAACTATATGGTTAAAACAGGGCCTAAAGTAGGAGAAGTTTTGGCCACTATGCCTGTAAAAAAGGGAGAGCAAGATACAGTGGATTTAACAATAGAAGAATCCATGTCATTTGTTGTTCCGAAGAATAATACAACAAGTGAAGTGACTTATGAAGTAGTGTATGAGGAGAATGTAGTAGCACCTATTTATAAAGGTCAAAAATTAGGTGCGATTACGTATTCTTTAGATGGGAATGTAGTCGGAGAGGCTAGTTTAGTAGCTGCTAGTGATATTGGTAAAGCTAAACTAAAAAATATGATTCCTTATATGTGCAAACGTTTCTTTAGTATTGCACAATAGAATAATATTCCCTATAGGTAAAAGTGCCTATAGGGAATATTGATGAGAAATAGAATTTTATGTTGCATTATGGGGAGAGAGATTATAAACTGATAATGGATATAACAAATGTATTAAAGGAGAACCTACATGAATATAACCTTTAAATTAGAGGATTTTGAAGGGCCTCTTGATTTATTGCTTCACCTATTAGAAAAAAATAAAATGAGTATATATGATATAGAAATTTCAGCTATAACGGATCAATATATGGAATACATAGATAATTGTACAAGATTAGAGTTAGAACCTATGAGTGAGTTTATTGTCATGGCATCTACGTTGTTATACATCAAATCAAAAATGTTATTACCAAAACATAATAAATCAGATGAAGATAAGTTAGAGGAAGACCCTAGAGAAGAATTAATTAGAAAGTTATTGGAATATAAAAAGATTAAATATGTATCAGAAGAACTTAATGAAAGGCAAAATCTTTCTGCAGATTACTGCTTTAGGAATAAAGAAATGGCCAATGAGATTGAAGTACCTATGCCGAGTAGTGAAGAAATTCTAAAAGATGTTTCTTTAGAAGAATTATATGAAATGTTTCAAGCTTTACTCAAGCAGCAACAGGTTATTTCACATCAAAAGGAAAAAAAAATAGATTCTAATATTTTAAGAAAAGACACCTATACAATAGAAGAAAAGAGTGTATATATATTAAATTTATTAGAGTTAGAGGAGAAAATTTCTTTTTTTGAACTATGTAAAAGGGAAATGCCTAAAGTAGAACTTATTGTAACTTTTATGGCAATACTAGAATTAGTTCATAAAAAACAAATTATGATTTATCAACAAGGGCATTTGACGGATATTGTTATTACAGGAGTGGATTAAGATGAAAAAAACTGAACTTGAGAGTATAATAGAATCCTTGTTGTTCTTTTCGGGAGATAGTATAGCGAGTAGCAAGTTGTGTGATATATGTGATTCTGAAGAGATTACTATACATATGGGTGTATATAGGCTGAATGAATTGTATAGGAAATCAAATAGTGGATTTGAAATTATAGAAGTGGATAACGGCTATCAGATGTGTACTATTCCTAAAAATATTGAGTATATTCAAAAATTTAAGCAAAAACCAGTAAAGAAACTATTGACACAGGCTTTATTAGAAACTTTAGCTATAGTTGCTTATTCACAGCCTATTACTAAGGCCCAAATAGAAGATATTAGAGGCGTAAGGTCTGAACATGCAGTGAGTAAATTAATCGAGTATAATTTGATAGAAGAAGTAGGTAGGCTTAATGTAATAGGAAGGCCTATTTTATTTGGGACAACGAATGAATTCTTGAGACACTTTGGATTTAAAAATATTGAAGAGCTACCTAAAGTAAAAGAGGAACTTATTGAGAGATTTAAAAAAGAGGTAGAAGAAGAAATGAATTATATTAATTTAGAAGAAAAGTAGGAGGATGTTTTGGTCTCTTATTTTTCAAAAGAAACATGTATAAAACAACCTAGAGTGAGGGAAGCTGAAAAATATTAGGATTTTTATATTATTTTTTAGAGGAGTGAAAGCTATGAAGTTTAGAAATGTTTCTTTAATGTTGGCGATCACAATGAGTGTAAGTGGACCGATCTTTGCAGTGCAATCACCAGAAAAGATTTATTCAAAGGGAGCAGTGTTGATAGAAAAAGATAGTAAAAGAATTTTATATGATCAAAATAGTGAAGAGCCTTTACCAATGGCAAGTACAACTAAAATTATGACATGTATAGTTGCATTAGAAGAAGGTGAATTAGATGATATTGTAACAGTCTCTAATCGTGCGGCTAAAGCGCCTAAAGTAAAGTTAGACCTTAGGGTAGGAGAAAAACAGCGTTTAGGAGACTTACTATATTCTCTAATGTTAGAGTCACATAATGATTCAGCAATAGCAATAGCAGAGCATATAGGTGGCAGTGTGGAAAATTTTTGCCAAATGATGACTGAAAAAGCCAAAGCGATAGGTGCTACTCAAACAAGCTTTGAAACACCCAATGGATTAGATGCACCTAATCACTATACTTCACCTTATGACTTGGCGGTCATTACAGGATATGCTTTGAATAATCCTAAATTTATAGAAATAACAAATACCCCACATATTAGTATTCCTACTACAACGGTAGAAGGGAGCAAAAGTCACTCTTTACAGAACAAAAACAGATTTTTAAGTAGTTATCAAGGAGCTATAGGGGTGAAGACAGGATATACCTCTAAAGCGGGACATTGTTTTGTTGGTGCAGCAGATAAGGAGAATATGCAGCTGATAGGAGTAGCACTTGGTGCTGGATGGGGGGATAATGGGAAATCTAGAAAATATACAGATGTTATTAAATTAATGAACTATGGATATAACAATTATGATAAGTACAAAGTCTTAGATGAAGAAGAATGTAAAAAGGTAATAAGTATAGAAAAAGGTAAAGAAGAAAATTTAGAAGTATACGGTAAAGAAAAAGTTATTTTGCCATTGACTAAAGATGAGGCTCAAAACTTAGAGCTTAAGGTGACATTGCCAGAATCACTTATAGCACCTATAGCAAAAGATGAGGTCATTGGTAGAATAGATGTAATAACGGGGGATGTAATCTTAGAAAGTGTAGATTTAATGGCTACAAAGTCTATTGAAAAAGCAACTTGGATAGATTTAATTAAACGTTATGTAAAAGATAAATTCTAGAAAAGAAATAAGGAGGGGTGATGGATGCGATTACAAAAATATTTAGCCCAAGCAGGGGTTGCATCTAGACGAAAGAGTGAAGAGTATATTTTAGCAGGTAGAGTTAGAATTAATGGAGTAGTAATAAAGGAACTTGGAACTGCAGTACAAGAGGGAGATGAGATAACTTTTGATAACAAGAAGGTGAATGTAGAGGAAAGTATAGGCTATTACATGTTGAATAAGCCGACAGGATATATTACTTCTGTTTCAGATGAAAAAAATAGAAAAACAGTTTTAGATTTAATGCAAGAAGTAAATGAAAGGATATTTCCAGTGGGGAGGCTTGATTATAATACCTCAGGTTTACTGCTATTAACTAATGATGGAGAATTAACTTATAAGTTAACACATCCTAAACACCATGTAAATAAAACCTATATTGTAAAAGTAAAAGGATTTGTTAAAATGGATGCAATTAATAGGTTAAGGCAAGGGGTTAAAATAGATGAGTATATAACTTCACCAGCAGAGGTGGAAATTATTAAAAAAACAGATGGAAAGACAATTTTAAGTGTTACTATACATGAAGGTAGAAATAGACAAGTTCGAAAAATGTGTAGTGCAATAGGACATGAAGTAATTACACTTAAAAGAATTGCCTTGGGAGAATTATCAATAGGAGAACTTCCAGTAGGCGCGTGGAGAAAACTTACTACAGAAGAAGTTGATTATTTAAAGGGGTTAGGTGAATAAAAATGTTTAATAGAAATATGACAGAGAATGCACAAGAAATAATCAAAATTCATATAGACAAGATAGGGAAAAATAATTTGGTAGCTCTAGATGCTACAGTAGGTAATGGCTTTGACTTAGAATTTCTAAGTCTATTGCCTGCTGTAGAGAAAGTATGGGGATTTGATATTCAACAACAGGCAATAGATATAACGAGAGAACGTGTAAAAGATATTAAGGATAAAGAGATTTATTTAGTTAAAGATTCACATGATCAATTAGCTAAGTATATAGAGGTGCCTATTGACATAGCGATGTTTAATTTAGGATACTTGCCACAAGGAAATAAAACAATTGTTACCACTACAGAGACCACGCTAGAAGCCATTAAACAGGTGATAGAAAGGTTAACTGATAGTGGTATTATTACTATAATGACATATCCAGGACATGAAGAAGGCGCAAAGGAGCACAAAATGTTGGAGAAGTTTTTAGCTGCTTTTTCTCAAAAAAATTTAAAAGTAATGAGATTAGATATGATCAATGTACGGAAGCCTTGTCCGAATATATTTATACTATCCAAATAAATAACAGAAAATAAAATATATTATAAAATAATACAAATAAAAATAATTTATCAAACAAATAGATTGTATATTAAATAATAATTTAGTATAATGAAAGTGTCGATTTTTGAAAATAGTCTTAAAATTTAAAATTGGAGGATATCAAATGGGCACTTTACAAAAACTATCTGAATTAGAAGCTCGTAGGCTCACTATACAAAATGGCTGTAGTGACGAGGCTAAAAAGGCAGTTTTAGCAAAAGGAAAATTAACTGCCAGAGACAGAATTACTAAACTACTTGACGAAAATAGTTTCGTTGAGATTGGTGCTTTTATTAAGAGTAGAAGTACTGCATTCAATATGAATGCTTGTGATACTCCAGCTGACGGAGTTGTATGTGGGTATGGAACAGTAAATGGGCAATTAGTATATGTTTATAGCCAAGATGCAACTGTGATGAATGGATCTATAGGGGAGATGCATGCTAAGAAAATAACCAAGACTTATGATGATGCTATAAAAATGGGGGTACCTATAGTTGGATTTATAGACACAGTAGGATTGCGGTTGCAAGAAAATATAGATGCATTAGATGGATATGGACAAATCTTTAGTAAATGTATAGAGGCACAAAGCGTTATTCCTCAAATCAATGTAATATGCGGAGATTGTGCAGGCGGTGTTTCTTTTATTGCAGGACTAGCTGATTTTGTAGCTATTTCAACAAAAAATGGAAAAATGTTTTTAAACAGTCCCAATACAATGGATGATAAAGCAGCAACTTTTGATGCAGTAGCAGCACCTAAAGTACATTTAACAGAAAGTGGATTAGCTGACTTTGGTGGAGAGAATGAAGAAGAATTGATACAAAAGGTACAGGAGTTACTTGCGTATTTACCAGCTAACTGTGGAGAAGGAGTGCCTTGTTATAATTGTCAGGATGATTTAAATAGAGTAGATGCTAATTTAAATCAATTTGATTTTTCAACGATGTCAATAATGGATATTGTAACCTCTATAGTGGATGATAATGATTACCTAGAAGTTAAAGCAGAATATGGTGAGAATGCTTTAGTTGCGTTTGCTAGATTAAATGGAGCAACAGTAGGTGTTATTGCGAATAAGGAAGAAGTACTTGATTATAAAGCGATTAAAAAGATAACAGAGTTTGTAGAAAGATGTGAAAAGTTTAATATACCAATTGTATCTTTAACTAACATAGAACGTTTTGAATCAAGTGTACATACAGAAAAACTAGGAATTATTAAAGAGGTGAGTAAGCTTATCTATGCATTTGCACATGCAACAGTACCGAAGGTAAATGTTATTCTTAATAATGCATATGGTAGTGCCTATTTGATAATGAATAGTAAACATATCGGAGCAGATTATGTATACGCTTGGCCAACAGCATCAGTTGCAACGATGAATGCAGAAAGTGCTATAAAAATCATGTATAGTGATGAAATAAAAAATGCAGATGCTCCAGCAGAAATGCTTGTAGATAAAGTAGTGGAGTTTGAGGAGCAAAATAGTAGTGCATATGCAGTAGCAGCAAGAGGATATATTGATGATATTATTGAGCCGGCAGCAACTAGAAAAAGAGTTATTGCAGCGCTTGAGGTGCTTTGTACTAAACATGCTTAGTTAAGTAAAGGACGGGGATAAATATGAATTTTGATGCATTTTTAGCCGAGTTTAGTACTTTCTTAATAGGGGTAACAGTAGTATTTGCAACCTTACTACTACTTATCTTATTAATACAAGTGCTGAGTAAAATGGTAGAAGTTATAGAAGCCAAGAGTAAACCAGTAGCTCCAATAGCTACTAGTGAAGAAGATAGGCCAACGCCAGTAGTAGAAGAGACAGTTAACTTAATAGAAGAGTTAGAATTAGTAGCAGTTATTACAGCTGCTATTGCGGCTAGTATGGAAACGACTACAGATAAACTACAAGTGCGTTCATTAAGAAAAGTTACAAGACAAGTTCGTTAATAAAATAGAGAGAAAAATGAGGGAGGACTTTTGCGATGAGAAAATTTCAAGTAACTGTAAATGGTAATGTATACGAAGTAGAAGTAGAGGAGTTAGGTGGAGGTGTAGGTGTATCTAATACACCAGTAGCAGTAGTACAAACACCAGTAGCAGCACCAAAAGTTCCGGTTGCACCAGTTCAAGCAGTACCAGCAAATGCAACTAAAGTAGTTGCACCAATGCCGGGGAAAATTGTAGATGTAAAAGTTAAAGTGGGTCAAACAATTAAAGAAGGAGACCTAGTAGCCGTATTAGAAGCAATGAAAATGGAAAATGAAGTGTTTGCATCACAAGGGGGAACGGTTGCTTCAGTTAATGTAACAGCAGGTACTATGGTGGAATCTAATGACGTTATTGTAACTATTAACTAGTTCCAACTCAGACTTAAAAAAGGAGGAACGGTAATTATGAATATTATTAGCGAGTTTACTCAAGCGATTCAAGGATTTATAGCAGGTTCAGGATTTGCGCATCTTAATTTATCGTATATTATTATGATAGTCGTGGCATGTGTGCTACTTTACTTAGCAATTGCTAAGGGATTTGAACCTTTACTTTTAGTACCAATTGCAATAGGTATGCTGATGGTTAATTTACCAGAGGTAGGGATTAAAGCAGGTGAAGTAGGTACATATGGTGAAGCAGGGTTCCAGCCAGGGGGATTACTTTATTACTTATCATTTGGAAAAGATTTGGGAATATTTCCACCTCTTATTTTTATTGGAGTAGGTGCGATGACAGATTTTGGGCCACTTATTGCCAATCCTAAGAGTCTTTTGTTAGGTGCAGCAGCTCAGTTAGGAATCTTTTTTGCATTTTTAGGAGCACTTTTATTAGGGTTTACACCAGCAGAGGCAGCCTCAATAGGAATTATTGGAGGGGCGGATGGTCCAACTGCTATCTATTTAACAACTAAGCTAGCACCACATTTATTAGGATCTATAGCCGTTGCAGCTTACTCCTACATGGCGTTAGTTCCAGTTATTCAGCCACCTATTATGAGGGCACTTACGACGAAAGAAGAGCGTATGGTGAAAATGGAGCAATTAAGACCAGTGTCACGTACGGAAAAGGTTCTCTTTCCAATTGTAGTAACAATTATTGTTTCGCTTATTCTACCTTCAGCAGGAACACTTGTAGGAATGCTGATGTTTGGTAATGTTTTAAAAGAAGTTGCAGCAACGAATAGACTTGCAGATGTAGCAAGTAATGCGATGATGTCTATTATTACAATTATGTTAGGACTTGCAGTAGGAGCTACAACAAAAGGAGATACATTCTTAACATGGGGAACTATTAAAATTGTTATATTAGGACTTGCTGCATTCTGTGTGGGGACAGCAGGTGGGGTGTTATTCGGTAAAGTTATGTATAAATTAAGTGGTAAAAAAATCAATCCACTTATAGGAGCAGCAGGAGTTTCAGCTGTACCTATGGCAGCACGTGTAGCTCAAAAAGTAGGGCAAGAAGAATGCCCTTCAAACTTTTTACTCATGCATGCAATGGGGCCTAACGTAGCAGGTGTTATTGGGTCAGCTATTGCAGCGGGAATACTATTATCAATCTATGGCTAATAAGGAGGTTCTAAAATGTCGAAAATTAATCCTAGACCGGTTAAAATAATGGACACAACTTTACGTGACTCACATCAATCTCTTATTGCAACAAGAATGAAAACTGAAGAGATGTTACCAATTTTATCTAAAATGGATCAAGTAGGGTTTCATGCATTAGAAGTATGGGGAGGCGCTACATTTGATGCGTGTTTACGTTTCTTAAAAGAAGATCCATGGGAAAGATTAAGAAAAATTAGGAATGAGGCAAAGAACACTAAATTACAAATGTTGTTTAGGGGACAAAATATTTTAGGGTATCGTCACTATGCAGATGATGTAGTAGAATACTTTGTTCAAAAAAGTATTGCAAATGGTATAGATATTATCCGTATTTTTGATGCTTTAAATGATATGCGTAATCTAGAAACGGCTGTTAAGGCAACTAATAAAGAAAAAGGACATGCACAAGTTGCCATTTCTTATACATTAAGCGAAGTACATACATTGGAATATTGGGTAAAACTTGCTAGAGAAATTGAAGAAATGGGAGCTAATTCTATTTGTATTAAAGATATGGCAGGTTTACTAGTACCCTATGAAGCAGAAAGATTAGTAGGAGCAATTAAATCAGCAGTGGATATTCCTATTCAACTACATACTCACTATACAAGTGGTGTAGC
Organism: Cellulosilyticaceae bacterium; assembly: GCA_051659885.1. GTDB lineage: Bacteria > Bacillota > Clostridia > Lachnospirales > Cellulosilyticaceae > JAVVPO01. The sequence goes on along the minus strand of JBOFPL010000125.1, from coordinate 22,063 downwards.
TGCTATGACATACCTTAAAGCTGTAGAAGCGGGCTGTGACATTATTGATACAGCAATGTCGCCATTTGCTATGGGAACTTCTCAGCCGGCTACAGAGGTACTAGTAGAAACATTTAGGGGAACGCCATATGATACAGGATATGATCAAAAGTTATTAAGTGAGATTGCAGAATACTTTAGACCAATGCGTGAGGAAGCTCTAGAGACAGGTCTAATGAATACAAAAGTATTAGCAGTAGATATTAATACATTGTTATATCAAGTGCCAGGTGGAATGTTATCTAACCTTGTTTCACAGCTTAAACAACAAAAAGCAGAAGATAAATTTTATGAAGTGCTTCAAGAGATTCCGCGTGTAAGGGCAGACTTTGGGTATTTACCACTAGTTACACCAACTAGTCAAATTGTAGGAACACAAGCTGTACTAAATGTATTAGCTGGTGAGCGTTATAAAATGGTTTCAAAAGAATCAAAAGGAATTGTAAAAGGGGAATATGGTAGAACTCCAGTACCTATTTCTGATACATTTGCAAAACAAATTATTGGAAATGAAGAACGCATAACATGTAGACCAGCAGATTTATTAAAACCTGAACTTCATGTTTTAGAAAAAGAGATGGCTATGTATAAGCAACAAGATGAGGATATATTATCTTATGCACTGTTCCCTCAGGTTGCTACAGACTTCTTTAAATATAGAGAAGCACAACAGAAAAAGGTAGATCCAACTATAGTAGATACTAAGAATAAAGCTTATCCAGTATAAATCGAAAAGCCTTGCAATATGCAAGGCTTTTTTTCAGAGAGAATAATTTTAAAATTCATTTTAAAATATCATTAATTTCCAGAAATAAAATGGTTTAAAAATCAAGTAAAATGTTGTATAATGGATAAATATGCTGTGAGTGAATAAGTGAATGCAAAAATTAATGAGGAGAACTACTAAAAAAACACAACTAGGTATTGACGTATCTTAGAATGTGACTTATAATTTAGTATAGTGCTTTAATCTTTTCTCCGTACAAATGCATAAAGCACGACACTGCAGCCGGAGGGAGGGAAAGAAATGTCAGAGGTTATTGTTCGCGATAATGAAACTTTAGATAGTGCTCTTCGTCGCTTTAAGAGAAATTGTGCTAAAGCAGGTATCATGCAAGAAATTCGTAAAAGAGAGCATTACGAAAAACCAAGTGTGAAACGTAAAAAGAAATCAGAAGCAGCACGCAAGAAAAATAGACAATACTAAGAAGTAAAGTTTATTTAAACACATATAAATCCTAGTAGTAAAGAAATTTACTACTAGGATTTTTTGTTTTTAGTATACATGTCCAAGCTTATGCATAGTATATAATTAAGGGGGGAATAATGCTATGCGCAAAAAAATTAAAAATAAAAGATTGCCTACCATAGAACGGTTAACGGATGTGTTAGAAATACCTAAGGAAACGGTTCTAAATATACCCATTATTTCACTAACGGGAAATAAAGATTTAATGGTAGAAAATTTCAGTAATATTTTGGAATATAGTAATGAAAGGATTAGACTGAATACAAAATCGGGTATTTTGTCTATTGAAGGGAAAAAATTAGAGGCAAAGAGTATGACGAATGAGGTAATTAAAATTAGAGGTTACATTGAATCAATATCATTTATTAAGTAAGGGGGAGGGAGTTTGTTTGTATCCTTATGGAATTATTTAAAAGGCTATGTTATAGTAGAAGTAAGTGGTTATGCAATAGAAAAATTTATGAACTTGGCACTAAAAACAGGAATAAGCTTTTGGAACGTAGAAAATAAAGAAGGAAAGTTGTATCTATGTACAACTATAAAGGGTTTTAAAGCATTAAAACCCTACGCACAAAAATCTAGATGTAGACTGAAAATTGTAAAGAAAATAGGGTTACCCTTTATAAGTTTTAGATATAGAAAAAGAAGCCTCCTAGCGGGAGGAGGATTTGTATTTGTTATCTTATTGTACATATTAACATCATTTGTATGGCTCATAGAAGTAGAAGGAAATAGTCGGATTAGTGAGACGGATATTATTAATACCTTAACACAAGAAGGTTATGGTGTCGGTAGATTAAAGAATAACTTAGATCTTAGAGATGCAGAACAAAAGTTGATTCAGACTTATCCTGATATTACCTGGACAGGAGTTAAATTTGAAGGAACTAAACTACTTATTCAAGTGGCTGAAACTGTGCCAAAGCCTAAGATGCACGATGAAACAATGCCGTGCCATTTAGTTGCTAAAAGAGATGCACTAATTACATATATTGCTACAGATAAAGGAATGCCTCAAGTAAAAAAGGGAGATACTGTAAGAAAAGGGGAGACGCTAGTTTCTGGAGAGATAACTTTACAGGATGAGGCAATGACTAAACAATACACACATGCTAAGGCACAAGTTAAAGGAAGAACCTTTTATGCGCTACAAGCACAGGTACCTCTTTATAAAACCAATAAAAACTATACTCAAAATATAAGTAAAAAATATAGTATAAGATTATTTAATAAAAAAATTCCTTTGTACCATCAAAAGAAAGCGTTAGAACAATTTGATACGCTTTTGACTGTTAATCAATTTAAAATAACCGAACTTTTCCCGCTACCTTTTTATTTTGAAAAAGAAGAGCGTGTAGAGTATATTCCAGAAGTAGTTTCTATTTCTGAAGAAGAAGCTCAAGATAAATTAGAGGGCATATTACATGATGAATTAATGGAAATGCTTTCATCGGATGGACAGATATTAGATAAAGAAGTTGTTTATAGGCAAGATGGACAAATGTTAATTGGAGAATTACATGCAGTAGTGCAAGAAGATATAGTAGAAATAAAAGAAATTACAGAAGAAGAAATTCAAATGAATAGTCAAAATCAAGAACAATCAAAAGGAGTGAACGAATAATGAGTGGAAATGAAAAAAAGATACAAATTCCTGTGACTTATATAGCAAGTATATTTGGCAATTTTGATAAGCATATTCATATGATAGAAAAAGAATTAAAAGTAAGTTTTGTAGTAAGAGGTGAAGATATTAAAATAGTAGGAGATAATAACCAGATTAATTTAGCGATTAAGATTATTAAAGAATTGGTAGGATTTGCAGAAAAAGGGGATAATATAGACGAACAACTCGTAAAATATGCAATCGATCTAATTAAAAAAAATAAGGAAGAAGATTTAGGGCAAGTTAATTCTGATATTGTGACACTTACTTATGTAGGAAAGCCTATTAAGGCTAAAACAACCGGTCAAAAACAATATATAGATAATATTAAAAAGAACATGGTAGTATTTGGGGTAGGGCCAGCAGGTACGGGGAAAACATATTTAGCAATGGCAATGGCAATCAATGCCTTTAGAAGGAATGAAGTAAATAAAATTATATTAACAAGGCCAGCTATTGAGGCTGGGGAAAAACTGGGTTTTTTACCAGGAGATTTGCAAAGTAAAGTAGATCCTTACCTTAGACCTTTGTATGATGCATTATTTGAAATAATGGGACCTGAAAATTTTGAAAAAAATATGGAGAAAGGACTTATTGAAGTTGCTCCATTAGCATATATGAGAGGGCGTACATTGAATAATGCGTTTATTGTATTAGATGAAGCTCAAAATACAACACCTCAACAAATGAAAATGTTCTTAACGCGATTAGGGTTTAATTCAAAAGCTATTATTACAGGAGATTTAACACAAATAGATCTTCCAGGAGATAAAAAAAGTGGTTTACATGAAGCAGCAAGAATTTTAAAAAATGTGGAAGGTATTGGCTTTAGCTATTTAGAAAGAGGAGATGTAGTAAGACATCCATTAGTTCAACGTATAGTTGATGCATATGATGCTTTTGAGGGAAAATAGCTAGAAATAGAGCATTCATAATGAAGGGGGTATACTTATGATAAACAGCAAAAGTGGCATGAGATTAATGTTTATTGTTGCAGCGATAGGAACTTTTTTTGCTATAATAACAGGAAATTTTTTTGGTAAAAAACTATCTTTAGAGATAGGTCAAATTGCACCTAAAACCCTTTTTGCACCTTTTAAAATAGAAAATGAGATTGCTACAGAGAGAAAAAGAATATTAGCAGCCCAAAGTATAGAAGAGATATATACTATAGATGAGAGTATTCAAGAAAAAGCAGTGGAAAATGTGGAAGAACTTTTTAAGTATACATTGGCGACTAAAAAGGTAATAAATACACAGGATGCTAATGAACCTCAATCTATTACTAATAAAATGCAATATAATATGAATGAGGAAGTTAAAACTAATCCTATAGATCTTTTAAAAACTAAATCTCCAATTTTACTTTATCCTGATGAATATGAAACATTACTGCTAGCGAATGAAACAGAGCTTTTAAAATTAGAGGGAGAGATTATAGAAATCCTTTTAAAGTTGTTTGAACAAGGGATAAGACCTGAGCAAAATAAATCATTAGAAATTCGTAAGGATGTTGAGACAAGTACAATTCATTCGGGATATCAAAAATTAGCGTATGAAATTATTGCTACGCAAGTAAGGCCTAATATTATTATTGATGAAACCGCAACATTACAGGCTAAACAAAATGCAAAAGAACAAGTAGAGCCTGTGTATATTTTACAAGATGAGAAAATAATAGGACAAGGAAGTAAAGTAAGTGAGGAATCGTATTTACTTCTACAAAAAGCAGGATATTTAGATACAGATACAAAGAATGTATATGCTCAATTTCTCGGAGTTATCATCTTATTAGGTGTGATAACTCTTTGTTTGATAAGGTACATTAGATTAGGTAAATCTTTAGAAGAAATTGAGCTAAAGGAAGTCAGTTTGATTTTTGTGCTATATATGCTATCTCTAGGCGTTATTTATGTCTTTAAGGGAGCAGAGGTAGTTTATTTACCTTTAAGCGTAGGACCTATGTTGATGGCTATATTAATCAAAAGAGATATTGCAATTATTTTTAATTTAGTTTTGATTATTTTGGCTGCTGTTATACAAAAAGGAGATAGTATACTTGTTATTTATCTTATGTTAACAGGTGTAATGAGCATACTGATTATGGCGCAGATGCAACAAAGGAAACAAACGATGAAAAGTGCTTTAATTGTAGGCGTAATGCATACATTGGTATATAGTTCGCTTAAATTATTAATAGGTGTACCTATTTCATCTATGCTTATTATAGAGTCTATTCAAGCCTTCTTAATAGGTGTAATAGCTGTTGTTTTAGTAGTAGGGAGTTTACCACTATGGGAAGGAGGATTTGGATTTGTGACGCCTATTCAGTTGTTAGAGCTAACTAATCCAAACCAACCTATACTTAAAAGATTACTGTTAGAGGCAACAGGGACTTACTATCATAGCTTATTAGTAGCTAATTTAGCTGAAACAGCTGCAGATGAAATAGGTGCAAACTCATTGCTTGCTAGAGTGGGAGGATATTACCATGATATAGGCAAATTAACATGCAGCAATTATTTCAAAGAAAATCAAGTGCTAGATAATCCACATGATTATTTAGAGCCAAGAGCTAGCGCAAATATTATTATTTCGCATGTAACAGCAGGAATAGATTTAGCAGAGCAATATAAATTGCCGAAATGTATAAAAGATATGATTATTCAACATCATGGTACGAGTACTATGCAATATTTTTATATCAAAGCAAAAGAGTTTGAAGGAGATACTATTAAATTACAGGATTTTAGTTATCCAGGGCCTAAACCGTTAAGTAGAGAAGCGGCATTAGTTATGTTAGCAGATGTAGTAGAGGCTACAGTACGTTCAATGCAGCATAAGATAGGAATAGAGATGACGGTAGAACAAATTGTAAAGAAAATGATTAAACAGAAATTAGATGAGGGTGAACTAGATAATTGTCCCCTTTATATATCAGATATAGATAAAATTGTAAATTCCTTTACAAGAATGCTAAAAGGCATGTATCATGAACGTATAGAATATCCAGAGAAGAAAGGTTAGTAGTGATGAATATATACTTAGAAGATGAATATGATTTTTTTAAGCAACATGAGGACATATTAAGTAATGTAAGACAAGTAATAGAAGAGTGTCTGAAGACAGAACATGTTCAGCAAGCTATAGAAGTTAGCTTAACAGTAGTTGATGAGCAAGAAATTCAAATGATTAATAAAGAACAACGTAATATTGATAGGGTAACAGATGTACTTTCTTTTCCGCAAATAGAGGCTAGGGCACAAGGTGGAATTGAATGGGAAGTACTGGAGTTAAATGGGCATATGAATCTGGATACACAAGATATTATGTTGGGTGATATTGTACTTTGTTATGAGGTGGCTAAAAAACAAGCAGAGGAATATGGACATTCTCTAGAAAGAGAAGTTTGTTTTTTAGTCGCACATAGCATGTTTCATTTATTGGGATATGATCATATGACTGAAGAAGAAGAAAAAGTAATGATAACAAAGCAAGAAAATGTATTAAGCAACTTAGGTATAACTAGATAGGAGGTTAGTAAATGAACCTAATACATTCACAACTTATTGCAAAAGCAAAAGAAGCTATGGAACATGCATATGTTCCCTATTCTAAATTTAAGGTAGGAGCAGCTATTCTGACAGAGGATGGAAGCATTTATACAGGCTGTAATATTGAGAATGCTTCTTATGGTGCTACAAATTGTGCAGAAAGAACAGCTATATTTAAAGCAATATCAGAAGGTCATAAAAAAATTCAGATGATTGCTGTAGTAAGTAGTAGCAAGGAAATTACTTATCCTTGTGGAATTTGTAGACAAGTAATTTCTGAGTTTATGAAAACAGGAGAAATGATTTTTGAAAATGCTCAAAATGAAATAAGGGTTATTCCATTTAATGAAATCTTCCCTTATTCTTTTACACAAGAGGACTTATACAACTAGGAGGAACAAATGAAAGAAAATTTTAAATCAGGCTTTATCTCTATAATAGGAAGACCTAATGTAGGTAAATCTACACTTATGAATAGACTTATAGGGGAAAAAATTGCTATTATGTCTAATAAACCTCAGACAACTAGAAATAGAGTTCAATCTATTTTAACAACAGAGGAGTTTCAAGCTATTTTTATTGATACACCAGGTATTCATACACCTCAGAATAAATTAGGAGAATACATGGTAAAATCTGCACATACAACACTTAATGAAGTAGATATTATCCTGTTTTTAGTAGAAGCAGATAAAAAAATAGGGAAAGTAGATAGTGAAATCTTAGAGAGATTAAAAACTATTAAAACACCTATCTTTTTATGTATTAATAAAATTGACAGTATTCAAAAGGAAGAGATTATCCCAATTATAGAAGCATATAAAGATAAATGTGATTTTGCTGAGATAATTCCTATTTCTGCCTATGAAGGTATTAATGTAGAATCTCTAATGCAATGTATTAGAAAATATTTACCAGAAGGACCACAGTTATTCCCAGAAGATATGATTACTGATCAACCAGAAAGACAATTGATAGCAGAGCTTATTAGAGAAAAAGCATTGCATTTATTAGATAAAGAAATTCCTCATGGAATAGCAATAGAAATAGATGGTATTAAAACAAGAGAAAATGGCAATATAGTGGATGTAGAAGCTACTATTGTATGTGAAAGAGACTCACATAAACGTATTATTATTGGAAAACAAGGAACTATGATTAAAAATATTGGAACTGGGGCCAGAAGAGATATTGAAAGGCTTCTAGGTTCTAAAATTTATTTGAATTTATGGGTTAAAATTAAGAAAAACTGGAGAGATAGTGATTTCTTATTGAAAAACTATGGATTTAATTCAAAAGATATCTATTAATAAATAATCAAGGGTTTTAAAATTGGAAGTTTTTTTGTAGCATAGAAGTGATAAATATGTAAATGATATAGGATATAAACTGACATAGGGGGTAATACAAATGATTGACAACTTATGGAAATGTTTTGAAACAACAGGAGATATCCAAACTTATTTATCATTTAAAGAATACGAAAAAATGCATTCAATGACCAATGGTGAGGATAATGCCCAAATAAGGGATGGTTTACTAGATGATGGGATGAGTAAAGAATGATTATAAATGTCAAAGGAATTATCATTAAAGAGTATGTGATAGGAGAGGGTGATAAATATATCACTCTCTTTACTCATGAAATAGGAAAAATTCAGGTGAGAGCCCCTAAGGCTAAAAAATATGAAAATGGATTAGCTTCAGGCACTCAGTTGTTTGTTTATGGACAATTTGTACTTACTGGGTATAAAGAAAACTATAAATTGCTTTCTGTAGATATAATTAATATGTTTCATAATATCAGAAAAGATTTAATGAGTTTAAGCTATGCAACCTATGTAGCAGAATTTTTAAGAGAAGTTACATCAGAGGGTGTAACTAATGAAGAACTGCTTAGATTAACTTTAATGGCTTTACATAAGTTGAGTTTAGGTAAGATGCCTGCAAGGCTAGTAAGAAGAATATTCGAAATGAGAGCCTTTAAGACTATTGGGATCATGCCCAATTTAGAACAATGTATAGAATGTGGAACAGACTTGGTTAGTGAACCAATACCTAGATATAGTTTTGTTGTATCAGAAGGGGGACTGGTTTGTGATCATTGTTTGCAGTCATCTTATTTTATCTCTTTAAGTTACACCACGGTATATGTGATAAGGTATATACTGTATATGCCTATAGAAAAACTATTTAGTTTTAAGTTAGAGGAAGAAGTATTAGAACAACTAGAAAAGGTTAATGAGGCATATAGTCAGTATTATTTAGAAAAGAATTTTAAGTCATTAGAATTTATAAAAAGCATAGAAAATATCGATTGATATTTTCTATGCTTTTTATTTTTAGTTATAGGCTAAAAAATATGATATAATGAAAAGGAATAATTTAGGTAATAAGAGTTTGATAGTATACCTATACTTGAGTTAAATGTATGAGTATAATAGATATAAATTAATGAACAGCTTAGGAGAGGTACAGATGAAGAAAAAAATATTACTATTAGATGGATTAAGTATTGCTAATAGGGCGTTTTATGGTATACCATTATTAACTACTAAAAATGGTGTCTATACAAATGCAGTATATGGCTTTTTAAATATAATGCTTTCTATGATAGAAAAAGAAAAACCTGATTTGGTAGGGATAGCATTTGATGTGAGTGCACCTACTTTTAGGCATGAAAAGTGTGAAAGTTATAAAGGGACAAGAAAAGGGATGCCAGAAGAATTAAAAAGTCAAATTCCTTTACTTAAACAAGTACTTCAACACTTAGGTATTTATATGTTAGAAAAATCAGGATTTGAAGCAGATGATATTTTAGGAACATTAGCGAAACAGGCAGAGATAGATGGACTAAGTGTAGTAGTAGTATCTGGGGATAGAGATTTATTACAAATTACAAGTGAGCAAATAGAACTTAAAATTCCAAAGACCAAGTCAACAGGTACAGAAATAGAAAGTTACTTTGCTAAAGATGTGCAACAAAAGTATGAAGTAACACCCTTAGAATTTATAGATGTAAAAGGATTAATGGGTGATGCGTCGGATAATATAAAAGGTGTCCCAAGTATTGGTGAGAAAACTGCTATAAAATTAATCAAAGAATATCATTCTATCGAAAATATATATGAGCATATTGAGGAAATCAAACAAAAAAAGCTTAAAGAAAATTTAATTACTTATAGAGAACAAGCTTTAGAAAGCAAAATGCTAGCAACAATTATATGTAATGTAGAGTTAGAATATAGTTGGGAAGAGTTTAGATTTGATTTGTGTTTGGATGAAGAAGCAGATAAACTTTTTAAAGAATTAGAACTTAAAAAGTTAATGACTAAACTGCCTAAAAAAGTATCTGACAAAGAACAAGAAATTGAAGTTTCATATCAAGATATGCAACCTGATCGGGTAAAAGATTTTATAGGACAAGAAGAAACACTAGCTATTGCTTACTTTATTGAAGAATTAACTATAGGATTAGGGATAACTACTTCTAACCAAATTATTTGTGTAAAGTATGACATGAGTAAAGAAAGTGAAAAGGAAAATTTAAGAGCTCTCTTTGAAAATAAATATACTAAAAAAATTATTCATGATACAAAATATTTAAGACATGGATTGGCGAAGTGGAATATTGAACTTGAGGGAGAAATTTTTGACTCTTTTATAGCAGCATATGTATTACAACCTACAAATGATACCTATGACTTAGCAGAACTAAATGAAAACTTTTTAGGAGAAAAAGAAATTCCATCAATAGAAGATTTATTAGGTAAAGGTAAATCGATGAAAAAATGGAGTGAATTAGAAAAGGGTGTGCTCCATCTTCAATTGTGTGAAAGAGCAAAAGTATTGTTTGAGCTTTATGAGCAGATGAATAAACAATTAGTAGATTTTAAGATGGAAGAACTTTTTTATCAAATAGAAATGCCACTTGTAAGAGTACTTTTTGATATGGAACAAGAAGGCATTAGTATCCATCCTGAAGAACTTAAAACTTATGGGCAGGAGTTAGATGTTCTTATTGAAGAAGCAGCTAAAGCAATTTATGAATATGCTGGAGAGGAGTTTAATATTAATTCACCTAAGCAATTAGGTGTAATATTGTTTGAAAAAATGGATATTCCGCCCATTAAGAAAACTAAAACAGGGTACTCTACTGCGGCAGAGGTGTTAGAAACACTAAAAGATAAATATCCAATCGTAGAAAAAATATTAGAGTATCGTCAATACGTTAAGTTGAAATCAACATATGTAGATGGCCTATTAAATGTAATGGCGGATGACAATAAGATTCATTCTACTTTTAATCAGACTATTACAGCTACGGGACGTATTAGTTCAACAGAACCTAATTTGCAAAATATACCTATTAGACTAGAATTAGGAAGGAAAATTAGAAAAGTATTCATACCTAAATCAGAAGAATATATTTTTCTAGATGCAGATTACTCGCAAATTGAATTAAGGGTTTTAGCAGCTATGGCAGAAGATGAAACTTTAATTAATGCTTTTAAACAAGGAATAGATATTCATACCTTAACTGCGTCACAAGTGCTACATGTGCCTTTTGATGAGGTGACTTCTAAACAACGATACAATGCTAAGGCTGTAAACTTTGGGATTGTATACGGCATAGGCGCCTTTTCCTTGGCAGAGGACTTGAAGATTACTCAAAAAGAAGCACAGCAATACATTGACAGCTATTTTGAAAAATATCCTAAAATAAAAGGTTATTTAGAAAGTATAATTGAATTTGCTAAGGAAAACGGCTATGTAACAACTTTGTTCAATAGAAGGAGAGAGATTCCAGAGATACAGGCTAAAAACTTTAATGTAAGAGAATTTGGCAAACGTGTAGCTATGAATACACCTATTCAAGGAACTGCAGCTGATATCATTAAAATAGCTATGGTTAAAGTTCATAATAGACTAAAAGAAAAAAAATTAAAATCAAAACTTATTTTAACAGTACACGATGAGTTGTTATTAGAAGTGTATAAACCAGAAGTAGATACAGTTAGAGATTTAATGAAAGAGGAAATGGAACATGCGGTATCATTAAGTGTACCGTTATCTGTAGAAGTGCACAGTGGTGAAAATTGGTTTGAAACAAAATAGGAGTGGAAAAGATGAAAGTTATAGGTGTTGTAGGGGGAATAGGAGCAGGTAAAACAACTGTGGTTTCTATATTATCTACCCTAAAAGAAGCATATATTATAGGGGCTGATGAAATTGGGCATCAGCTCCTACTTAAAGAAGGAAAGGCATATGAGCGAGTTATACAAACGTTTGGTGAAAGTATTTTAGATGAAGACAAAAATATTATCAGAGCTAGATTGGGTGAAATTGTATTTTCTGATAAAGAAAAATTAAATGAGCTAAACAAAATTAGTCATGCTTTAATTTTTGAAGAAGTAAAGCATCAAATAGAGGCATGTAAGATCGGTAAATTATATGAATGGGTTATTATTGATGCAGCACTTTTAATAGAAATTGGGCTTATTAGATTAACTGATGAAGTAGTAGGAGTATATGCAGAAGAAGAAACAAGGATACAACGAATTATGGAAAGAAATAATCTGAGCCGAGAAGAAGCATTAAAGAGGATTAAGTCTCAAAAAAAATGGGAAGAATTTAAAAAAGTTTCAAGTAGTATAATAGATAATAGTTTTTCCTATGAGCAGACAAAAGATCAAATACAGCAACTAATAGCTAGTTGGTAGAGAGGATATAGGATTGAAAGGAAGAGCTATAGTAGAAAGAGTAGTAAGCATTTTAATAATCCTATTAATGATGTGGGGGGGACTACATATGGCCTATCCACGGCTATATAGAGAACAAGTAGAAGTAATGAGTAAAAAATATGAAGTAGATCCTTTATTTATATATGCAATAATAAAAACAGAAAGTAAATTTAATACAAGTGCTATATCAAGAAGTGGTGCAAAAGGTCTTATGCAAATTATGGATGGAACTGGTCAATGGGGTGCTGAAATGTGTGAAATTCAAGATTATACTACAGAAAAATTATTTGATCCTTGGATTAATATTCAAATTGGATGTTGGTATATTAGTAAGTTATTAGATCAATACCAAGGAAATATTGATTTAGCATTAGCAGCATATAATGCTGGAAGTGGGAATGTAGCTAGGTGGAGGGCTAATACAAACTATAGTAGTGATGGGAAAAATATTCATACCATTCCATTTAAAGAAACAGATAACTATTTAAAACGTGTAAAGAAAAATTATATTTTATATAAAGAGCTATATGCAGACTAAGGAGGAAAAGCTAAGTGAGTAGGGCTTTGAAAAAGTTAAGTTGTATAATTATATGTAGTATTTTACTAGTGGGGTGCGGCATGAATGAGGGAGAAAGTGTGCCAGAGGAAAATATAGAAGGAACTATTAAAGAGGAAGTTATGCCAGAGGAAACGAAGGAAGAATATACACCTATTGAGGGAGATTTTATTAAAATAGCGATGAGAAATCCAACTACATTGCATCCTATTTATAATACAGAAAAGAGTGTTGAACAAAGTTTGTATTTATTTTTTGATACACTTGTAAATATTGAGACTGATGGAAGTGTTACACCTAATCTAGCAAAAAAATGGTATATGGATATGGAGACGAATAGTATTCATATTACCCTAGAAGAAAATATTAAATGGCACGACGGGAAAACACTTACTGCACATGATGTAAAATTCACCATTCATACTATCCAGCAGGCTACTAAGTCGCCTTATAAGAAGAACGTAGAAAATATTGCTAAGGTGCAAGTTTTAACAGATAATGTATTACAAATTTGGTATAGACAACCCTTTAGTGGAAGTTTACAAACGTTATTCTTTCCTATCATTCCAGAGCATATTTATAATGTGCCTAAAGAGACAGCTTATGAATTAAATCCGGTAGGGAGCGGACCTTATAAGCTGAAAGAAGAAATTCCTCTTAAAGAGATTACCTTACAGGCTAATGAAGGCTATTTTAAAGGTCAACCAGAAATAGAGACTATTAAAATAATGATTACACCTGATGAAGAAAGTACACTACATGCGTTTGAGCAAGGGCTTATAGATGTAATTTATACAGATGTGATGGATTGGGGAAAATATACTAAAGATAAATCAGCAAAAATTTATGAAATACCTACTAATAATTATGAATTTATGGGAATTAACTTTAATAAGATACAATTTCAAAATAAAAATATTAGAGAAGCTTTAGTATATGGATTAAATAGAAAAGAAATTATAGATATTTATTACTTAGGGCAAGGGCTTGTCACTGATACCCCAATTAGCCCTAGATCCTATCTTTTTGATAAGACATTAGATATTAAAGACTATGATAAAGAAAAGTCTAAGTTATTATTAGCACAAGAGGGTTATCAACTAGATGAAAAAACTAAATTATTTACTAAAAATGGTGTACCTTTAACTTTTTCTCTTTTAGTTAATAAAGAAAATAAAGAAAGAGTTAAAGTAGCACATGGGATACAAAAGATGTATAAAAATATTGGGATAGAAGTAACTATAGAAGAAGTAGAGGGAGAAATTTATTTAGAAAGAATATATGCTAAACAGTATGATGCGTTTTTAGGAGGCTGGAGGTTGTCTTATATACCAGACTTAAGTTTTGCATTTCATTCAAGTCAGATTACAAATGGAGATAATTTTATAGGTTATCGAGATACACAGATGGATACTTTATTAAAAGAAGCATTTATAGCTAATCCAGAGTATATTGTAGAAGCCTATTCAGGATTACAACATTATTTTGCAGAACAAAATCCCTATATCAGTTTATATTTTAGAAATGGAGCAGTCATTACTAAGAAAAAAATAAAGGGAAATATTGAACCAGATCCATGGAATATCTATGCAAATATTAATCAATGGAAATTAGAGAACTAATGTATAAATCATTAGTTCTATTTTTTTTTGTATAAATATGTTTTAATGTTTAAATTTTTATAGTAAAATAAAAAATATTATAAAAAGGAGAAAAAAATGATATTTAATGAATGTTCATGGAATAGAAGTTGTATTGTAGCAAATGGACGAGAAAAACGACCATTTATAGGAGAAGAAAAAAAACAGTGCCCTTTTTGTAAAGAAAATAAGTGGATGATAGAAAAAGTATGGTTAGCATACCAGGATGATAAAAATCTGGATATTGATATAAGGGTGGTTAATAATAAGTATCCTGTATGTAATCAAAGTGAAGAATTATATGGAATACATGATGTTGTAATTGATACACCTCGACATAATGCTAATCCTAAAGATTATTCTAAGGAGCATTGGAAAGCCATACTGATAATATTACAAGAAAGATGGAAAATGATAAAACAAGATGAACGAATTCGGTTTATCCAGGTTTTTAAAAATTTCGGAGAGAGGGCAGGGGCGAGTATTAATCATAGTCATTGGCAGATTATCTCTCTAGAAGAACCTCCTATTACTATGAATAGAGAATATGAAAAGAGTAGTAGGCAATGTATAGTATGTGAATGGTTGAAACAACTTAATAAAGAAAATATTATTTATGAAAATGAAGAGTGGTTTATTATTGCACCCAATACACCACAAATGATTTATGAAACGTGGGTTGTACCTAAAAAACATATTAGTAATTATGAGCAAGTGAATAGTGAAATGATAGAGTCTTTAAGTGGAATATTTCAAAAGATAATAGGTGCATACAACCAATTAAATCCAGAAGTCCATTATAATATATGTTGGATGAGTGAAAAAATTAATATAGAAAATCAGTATCATTTTTATATTAAAATTATACCTAGAGAAGGAAATTTTGGAGGATATGAATTAGCCACGGGATGTAGTATAACAACTATAAGTCCAAGGGACTATGGGGAAATATTAAAAAAACAAATAGAGGAAATAGAAAATAATTTTTTCAAATAGCAGGAATAATAAGGAGGGTTATAGTATGAAAGGGATTATAACAGTTGTAGGGAAAGATAAAGTAGGTATTATAGCAAAGGTTTGTACATTATTAAGTGAGAACAATGTCAATATATTAGATATCTCTCAAACTATTTTACAAGGGTATTTTAATATGATGATGATAGTAGATATTTCTAATCCCCAATTAGGTTTTAATGATCTAGTAGATAGGTTAGTAGAATTAGGTAAAATATTAGAAGTAGATATTAAACTTCAGCATGAAGATATATTTGACTGCATGCATTGTATTTAGGATAGGGAGGAGGGAATCACATGATATCTAAGTTAGAGGTGCTAGAGACAAATAAAATGATTCAAGAAGAGAATCTAGATATAAGAACAATTACCATGGGAATTAATTTATTAGATTGTATAACAGATGATATGGATAGACTATGTACTAAGGTATATGATAAAATTACAAAGAGTGCAGAAAAATTGGTTATAACTGGAGAGGACATTTCCAAAAAATATGGTATTCCAATTGTAAATAAAAGAATCTCTGTAACACCCATTGCATTAGTGGGTGGAGCTACTGGAACTAAAACTTATGTGCCTATTGCACAGGCTTTGGATAGAGCAGCGAAAGAGGTGGGGGTTAATTTTATAGGAGGATACTCTGCACTTGTACAGAAAGGATGTTCTCCAGCTGATTTAGTACTATTAAACTCTATACCAGAAGCTTTAAGTGTTACAGATAGAGTTTGTGCATCTATCAATTTAGGGAGTACAAAATCAGGTATTAACATGAATGCAGTACGCCAAGTTGGAGAAATTATTAAAGAAGCAGCTAGACTAACTGCAGATAGAGAGAGTATAGGGTGTGCTAAGTTTGTGGTATTCTGCAATGCGCCTGAAGATAATCCTTTTATGGCAGGAGCATTTCATGGAGTGGGAGAACATGATACCGTCATTAATGTAGGTGTAAGTGGACCTGGAGTAGTTAAACGGGCATTAGAAGAAGTAAGAGGAAAAGAGTTTGAAATCCTTTGTGAAACCGTTAAAAGAACAGCATTCAAAATTACTAGGGCAGGACAGATGGTAGCTAGAGAAGCAGCAGATACTTTAGGGGTTCCATTTGGTATTATAGATTTATCATTAGCACCTACTCCAGCTGTTGGGGATAGTATTGCTGAAATTGTGGAAGAGATGGGATTGGAAATGGCTGGAGCGCCAGGCACAACAGCTGCTATAGCTATTTTAAATGATTGTGTAAAAAAGGGAGGAGTAATGGCTTCTTCTTATGTAGGCGGGCTTAGTGGTGCATTTATTCCTGTAAGTGAAGATCATGCAATGATTTATGCTGCAGAACAAGGCGCATTAACATTGGAAAAGTTAGAAGCAATGACATGTGTTTGCTCAGTAGGATTAGATATGATAGCGATACCTGGCAGTACAAGTGCATCTACAATTTCAGGGATTATTGCAGATGAGATGGCAATAGGAATGATTAATGGCAAAACAACAGCTGTTAGGATTATTCCTGTATGTGGGAAAGAGATCGGAGAAAGTGTTGAATTTGGTGGACTATTAGGAAGAGCGCCTATTATGCCAGTTAACCCTTATAGTTGCGAAAAGTTTATTGCAAGAGGGGGAAGAATTCCAGCACCTATTCATAGTTTTAAAAACTAAAAGACTAAAAATGGCTTGAATAAGAAAGGTGAGACAAAAATGAACAGAGTATTAGGTAGTTTACAACCAGAAAAAGTATTTTATTATTTTGAAGAAATAAGTAATATCCCAAGAGGATCAGGGAATGAACAAGCTATAAGTGATTATATGGTAGCTTTTGCTAAAGAGCATAATCTTTGTGTTAAACAGGATGAGGCAAACAACATTTATATAAAAAAACCTGCCACAAAAGGGTATGAAAATGCGCCAACTGTTATTTTACAAGGGCATTTAGATATGGTTTGCGAAAAAAATAAAGATACGGATTTTGATTTTGAAAAACAAGGGTTAAATCTGTATATAGATGGAGATTTTATTAGAGCACGTGGGACTACATTAGGTGCAGATAATGGGATTGCTATAGCCTATCAAATGGCTGTTTTAGCAGATCAAACATTAGAACATCCAGCAATAGAAGCGTTGATGACGACAGCAGAAGAAACAGGAATGGATGGTGTGGCGAATTTACACCCAGAATATCTAGATGGAAAAATTCTTATTAACTTAGATACAGATGATGAAGGAGAGTTTTTAGTAAGCTGTGCAGGTGGAGCTAGAGCGCATTTAACGATAAAGAGCGAATGGGAAGCTGTAGATAATACAGAGAAAGCTTATAAAATAGTTATCAATGGGCTAGTAGGAGGTCACTCCGGAGCAGAGATTCATCATGAACGTGCTAATGCTAATGTGCTTATGGCAAGATTACTTAAACAAATTCAAGAAAAAGTTAGTTTTGAAATAGGTGAAATTTCAGGTGGGACAAAAGATAATGTTATTACGAGAGAATGTGAAATTATCATTGTAACTGCCACTGAACAAGAAGAGGTGCTTAGAGAAGTAACGGAACAAATGAAACAAATTTTTGCAGAAGAGTATGCTGCTCAAGAAAACAATATCAATATAGCATTAACTTCTACAGAGTGTAATGAAAAAGTAAATCAAGAGGTCACACAAAAGATTATAGATGTCTTATCTTTATTGCCAAATGGTATACTAGGAATGAGCCATCAGATAGATGGGTTAGTTGAAACTTCTATGAATATAGGAGTTGTTCAATCACGAGCAGATGGTGTTCATATTACATTATCTATTAGAAGTTCAGTACCTAGTAGAAAAATGGAAGTGGTTAATATAATTCAAACGATAGCAAGAGTTTTGGGTATTCAATGTGAAGTAGGGGCATTTTATCCAGCATGGGTATATGCTCAGGAATCAAAAATTAGAGATCTTGCAATAGAAACATTTAAACAAATGTATCAAAAAGAACCTAAAATTAGAGCTATTCATGCAGGATTAGAATGTGGATTTATCTCTGAGAAATTGCCAGGAGTAGATATGATAGCTTTTGGACCGAATGTAGATGCTATTCATTCACCAGAGGAAAGAGCTAGTATTTCTTCTATGCGTAGAGTATATGAATATCTAGTAGAACTCTTAAAAAATATTAAAGCATAGTAGAAAGAGAGTGACCCCCTATGAAATTTGAGAAGAATAATAAATACTTTACTATTTGTGTGTATGCTGTAGTAAGCACTTTAATAGTAATAGGATTAGGAATTGCTTTATTCAATATTAAAAGCATATGGGGGGGATTAATAGCACTTATAAGATATATTTTAGAATTACTTAAACCTTTAATTATAGGTATTGTAATAGCCTACTTACTTGATCCATTAGTAGGATTTTATACAAGAAAATGTAAGTATAATCCTTTATGTAAATGGCAGGAAAAAAGAAATAAGGATGTTACTAGAACAGTAGGAACTAGTTTGACTGCTTTAACTTTAGTAGCATTAGTGGGATTATTTGTACTGATTATTACTCTAAATGTTAATGCTGTTTTAGAATCTAATAAAGTAGAAGGCTTTATTGCCAATATAAAAGAGTATATTCGTTACTTTGAACAGATGCTTAATAATGTGATTCAGACTGTAGAACAATTTAATTTGCCTATATCTAGTGTGAATTTTTTAAATAGAATATATGGTATGGCAGATTGGTTTACTTCAATGATAGCTGAAAAAACACTTGAAATAGCAACTGGAATAGGGAGTAATACTATTAGCATAGGGCTAGGAATAGTAGTAGGTTTTTATTTAGTACAAGATAAGTACCGGTTATTAAAGGGATGGAATAGAGTTTTGGATTTTCTATTACCTCATAAGATAAGAAAATATGTGAGCACGATAGGGAAAGATCTTGATTATGCATTTTCGGGGTATATTAGGGGGCAATTAATTGATGCAGTAATTATGGCAGGGTTAATTAGTCTTGCACTTACTTTGATAGGTTTAGATTTTGCTATTATTATAGGTATTATAGCAGGTATTTTTAATATCATTCCTTATTTTGGACCTGTAGTCGGATTTGTTTTAGCGGGGATAATAGGATCTATTGGAGCTGAGCCACAAAAAGCCATTTATGCAATGATAGCTGTACTTATACTTCAGCAGATAGATGGATGGTTTATTGTTCCTAAGGTTATTGGAGACAGTGTGAAGTTACATCCAGTAATTGTCTTATTAGCAATTGTAATAGGTGGAGAGTTATTTGGATTGGCAGGGATTCTATTAGGAGTGCCAGTAGCTGCATTTATTAGAGTGACTATTATGAGGTATATAGGAATAGCTTCCAAAGAGTAAAAAAGAGTACACATTTATGTGTACTCTTTTTAGCTTTATACTAAGTTTACTTGATGGAAAACTTTTTTCCCTTTTTGAATCATAAGTGCATCATCTTGGAAATCTTGAAGAGTAACAATGTGATCTAAAGATTCTATAGCTTTTCCTTCAATTTTAAGACCTTTTTGTTCAATAAGTCTTCTAGCTTCTGAACGAGTTGGAATAAGCTTCATTTTATCCACTGTAAGTGTGATGATATTCATACCTTCTGCAAATTCAGAACGAGCAATTTCAGTTGTTGGAAGAGAACCTTGGGCACCTTTACCACCAAATGCAGCCTTTGCACCTTCTTCAGCTTTAATAGCTTCAGCTTCTCCGTGTACAATTTTAGTAATTTCGAATGCAAGTTTAGCTTTAGCCTTATTGATTTCAGAGCCTTCTAAACTAGCAAGGGCATTAACTTCATCCATTGGTAAGAAAGTAAGTAGGGATAAACATTTTTTAACATCTGCATCAGCAATGTTTCTCCAGTATTGGTAGAAGTCATAAGGACTTGTTTTGGTTGCATCAAGCCATACTGCACCATTTTCAGTTTTACCCATTTTCTTTCCTTCACTATTTGTAAGGAGTGAGAATGTCATACCAAAAGCAGTATCTCCATGAAGACGTCTAACAAGCTCTACGCCTCCAAGAATATTAGACCATTGATCATTTCCTCCTAATTGTA
Source organism: Cellulosilyticaceae bacterium (assembly GCA_051659885.1). Taxonomy (GTDB): domain Bacteria; phylum Bacillota; class Clostridia; order Lachnospirales; family Cellulosilyticaceae; genus JAVVPO01. The sequence continues at coordinate 1,558 of JBOFPL010000125.1, read as the reverse complement.
GTTTACAATTATATTTTCTATAGAGCTCTAAGAAATCGTAAGATTGCATAAGCATGTAATTAAATTCAAGGAAAGATAAACCTTTTTCAAGACGTTGTTTAAAGCATTCAGCAGTAAGCATACGATTAACGGAGAAATGAACACCAATCTCACGAAGGAAATCAACATAGTTTAAGTTAAGTAACCAATCAGCATTATTGACTACAATAGCCGCATCGTTGTCAAAATTAATGAATTTAGACAACTGAGTTTTGAAACAATTTACATGATGTTCCACTGTTTCCACTGTCATCATTTTACGCATATCTGTTTTACCAGTTGGGTCACCTACCATACCAGTTCCACCACCAAGAAGTACGATTGGTCTATGACCTGCTTGTTGCATATGAGCCATTGCCATAACAGTTACAAAGTGCCCAACATGTAAGCTGTCAGCTGTAGGATCAAAACCTATATAAAAAGTAACTTTTTCCTTTTCAAGTAATTCACGAATTTCATTTTCATGTGTTGTCTGTTGGATAAATCCACGTTCCATAAGTACATTGAAAGCATTCATTCTATAAAACCTCCTAATTAATTATTAAATAAAAATAGAAAAGGGTTATCTCATCCGAAAAGGACGAGATAACCCGTGGTACCACCTTAATTTACAGGGTAAGACCCTGCCTCTAATCTTGATAACGGTAGAAAACCGGCATAAATATGCAGCTCAAAAGGTGTAATTCATAATATACTAAGTATGTGCTTTCACCAGGCGCACACTCTCTGCAACTATCATATACTACTACTAAAAGACTTTTTCAACGCTTTTTTGACTTATATTTTTCCTAATCATAGCATAAGAAAATTACTTTTGCAAGAGAGAAAAATTTTAAATTTTAACCGATTATATGAAAAAAATATTTATTTTAGGATATATTTATAATAAGAGCGTTAAATGGTTAATGAAAGAGGAGGGCACATCAATGTATAAAATAAATAAGGGAATGCCTGATTTAGGATGCCATTTAAAGGGAAACGGTGCAAACTTTGGATTGTTTGCAAGTAATGTTCAAAAAGTACTTTTAAATATTTATAAAGATGTTGAAGATTCTAAGGCGATTATAAGTATAGAATTAGATAGAAATAAAGAAAGTAAAGGAGATTTTTTCTATATTTTTATTGAAGAGATAAAAGAAGGAATGGGGTATGAATGGAGGATATGGCAGGAAGAAAGTTGGAGTAAGCCACTTATTGATCCCTACGCATACAGCTTGAGAGAATATCCACAAGGAAGTAACCAGTTTAGAAATATTGTTGTACAGGTAGAGCCTTATAAAGGAACGAGACCTGATATTCCTTGGGAGGATACTATTTTATATGAGTTACATGTTGGAGCATTTACCAAACAAATAAAAGACTATAAGGGAACATTTAAAGGGCTTATGGAAAAGTTGCCTTATCTAAAAGACTTAGGAATAACAACATTAGAGCTTTTACCTGTTTTTAAATGGAATGAGTATACACTAGAGCAAAAGAATCCTTTAACAGGTGAAAGAATGAAAGATATATGGGGATA
>JBOFPL010000124.1:0-23833 GCA_051659885.1 Cellulosilyticaceae bacterium | reverse complement strand
GATCCCAATAATACAAGAAAAATTAAGAGCACAGAAAATTATTATGTGTTAAAAGTAAGTACAATGCCTGGAATAATTATAGAATGTGGTTTTTTAACGAATCCAGATGAAGAAGGTGCACTTAATAGTGAAGAATATCAAGATAAGATTGCGTGGGCTATTTATATGGGAATTGTAGAGTATTTTCAACAACTAGAAAGTCAAGTATCTTAAACAAATAAAAGGAAGTGTGACCTATGTAGTCGCACTTCCTTTTATTTGTTTAAGTGTATGAATGAGTTTATGAATTTGTTCATCTGAGAGACTAGAAATAGATAACCTAAAGTAGTCTACGCTATTAAGGGTAGAAAATAAATCTCCGGGAGAAATAATAATATTATTTTCTATAAATATGGTACATAGGTCAGAAAGACTAATGTCTATAGGTTTGATCCAGAAGAATAATCCACCTTTTGGGCAATAAATATGGAAAAAATGTGGATAGTTCAAAAGGTGATTAAGTACTAGATTATATTTGGTGTAAGAAGAAGATATAATTTGTTGACGAATATTACCAAAGTAATCTGATTCAAGATAGTAATGAATGACGCGTTCATTAAGTGTACATTCAAGTTTATCAGGGACCCTCTTAATTAAAGAAGGAGGGAGAGCGGCAAAACTATAGCTTAAGTGTGGAAGATATACTTTTGAAAAGTGATGTAAAAAAATTACCCTATCTTGATGTGGGAAACTATGTAGTGGGGAAAGGGTATAGTTATTATAAGCAAAATCATTATAAGTACCATCTTCTATGATGTAGCAATCATATTTTTTTGCTAATTCAAGAAGATGAATTTTATTTTCATCAGAATAGCAAATACCAGTAGGATTTTGTATGTAAGAAGAAACCCATATGTAAGATACATTGGAAGTTTTTAAATGCTTCTCTAAAATATTTAAATCTAATCCATCACTACAAACAGGAATTTCATAAATTTTAAAGCCTAGTGAACGAATAAAAGAAGTAAGTGTTAAATCACGATATTCTTCTACACAAATAGCTGTTCTTGAAGAAACTTTTAATAAATCAACTAAAAAATTACACATATCATTAATAAGACGAATCTCAGCAGGGGAAGAGCTAATTCCTACAGATTCTAAAAATGTTCCAATACTTTGTTTAATCAAATTACGTTCTCTATACAAGGGATCACAAAATGCAGACCAACCTTCTGTATCTAAAATATGGCTAATCAGCTCTTTACACATATTAACAGGGAATAAATCTTTAGAAAATGCTACAGAACTGCAAGAAATATTCTGTTCATTATTTAAATGAGGTGTATTGAGCGTATTGGGAGCAACATAGGTACCACTTCCGACATGGGCAATAACTAATCCACTTGTTTCAAGAAGTTTATAAGCACTTACAACAGTATCTCGATTGATTTTTAGTTTACTGGAGAGTGTACGAATTGTAGGAAGCTTAGTTTTTGAAGGGATAGCACCAGATTCAATAAGTCTTGAGAGCTCATTAGCTAATTGAATATATAGAGGCGTTGGATCGGATTTTGAAAGTCTAATTGCACAAAACATAGAATGTCCTCCTTTTCGGCCTATAATAAATATATATTAAGGAATGAAGAAAAATATCCCATAATTAGACAGAAGGATATAAAAAAAATACTCTCTAAGTTAGAGAGTAATAGGGCGACCATATTTCTTAAATAGGCGAACATCTGTACCGAAAAATTTATAAGAGGTATAATGACCAAAAATTCTAGAAGCTACACGTTCAGAATAAAGATCTTTCCATTCATTAGGTTCTAGATTAGTGGAAATAATAGTAGATTTTTGAGTAAGATAGCGTGTATTAAGTACACCAAATAAATCAGGAGCAGTAAAGCTTGTGCCTAATTCCGTACCTAAGTCGTCTATAATGAGTAAATCAACAGTACTTAAGGTATCTAAAATATTTTTTGCTTCTAGAGGCATATCGTCACGATGAAATCTTGCCTCATCAAATAATTTAAATAATTCAATAGCTGTCAAATAGAGAACGTTATATCCCGTATCTAATAATTCTTTAGCAATACAATTACAAAGAAAGGTTTTACCTAACCCTGTAGGACCATAAAAAAGTAAGTTCCCTTTCTCAAGATCAAATTTTTCAACAAAACCTACACAAGCTTGATAGATATTCTCCATATTTTTTCTTGAAGATCTTCCAATATTAGAATCTAGTTCAGCACTATAGTAATCGAAATTAAAGCGATTAAAATTTTCAAAAGCTAAAACATTTTTTAAGTTAGACTGCTCATAGGCTAAGTTGATAAGATTTTGGTTAAAACATTTGCAAGGCTCATGGCCTATAAAACCGGTATCGTTACAGGTTGTACAATCATAGTAAATATCTAGATAATTTTCAGGATAGCCGTTTTCAACTAAAAGCATCTTTTTTGTGAGTAAAAGTTCACTAGAGTGCTCACGAAAATCAGAAATATCCTTAGAATGAGGTGTAAGCATACTACGGATAAGATCTATACCATTACGATTAAGTGAAGCATCAATTTTTGCGATTGAAGGAACTTTAGCATAGACTTCTTGTTCGCGATTCTTTTTATCCTGGATGGCATGAGTACGTTTAGTATCATATTGACGCAGTAAAAGTTTATATTGCAGTTCTTTACTAGTCATGTTTAATTTCCTCCATGTAATTTACGTTCAATATATTCTTGTTCTAATCGTTCTAATTGATCAAAATCCCAATTATGAGAAGAAATATTAGTAAATCGAGCATTCTTTTTAGTTGGGGTAGCCTTATTTGGAGTAGAGGCCTTTTTAATCGCATTAGTAGAATAGGCTTTATCTAATTTTTGAATATCTTCAAGGGTTTGAACTTTTGTATTATACCAGGCAGATAACATAGCATCTAGGTATTTTAAGCTTGGATTTTTAGTTTGAGCCACAGCACGTTTACATCCCTCAAGAACAACCTCTAAACTTAATTTATAGGTATCTAACCATTTATTAATAAATTCTTTTTGAATACTTGTAATTTGTTGAGAAGACAAACCTAATTCATTTAAGATTTGATGATATTTTTTATCATTAGTAACACGAGATTTTGCTAAATCTACACTAAGGATGCCACTATCTACCCAAGAAATAGCTACTTTTTCAATATAGCGAATATTAGTATGGTTGTTAGATGCACAGTACTCGATAAGATATTCAATTAGATCAAGAGGCATATGAAGCCAATCATATAGGCCGAATAACACTTGTTGATCCGAAGAAGACAGCAGGCGGCCTAGGTATTGCTCAGAGACTAGAAATAATTGAGTAATAGATTTATCTTCAGCTTTATAAATATTAAGCTCCTCAAGAGAATAGTTAGGTCTAGTTTGTTTAAGATAAGTTTTATTAATAGGTAAAGAAGTGGATGGCGCAGGTTTAGAAATGACTTTTTTAGAGGGATTAGGAATATCAAAGAAGAGATCAATTTCAAAGTTTTCTTCTGATAAGGTTTTAAACTTTAAAACAGAAACACTATCCCAGTATTTAAGTGCAGAGATAACCTCTGAATAGAGCATGTCCAATGAGTTAGCAACGTCTTCTAGATTTAAATCTTGTCTAGATGTATAGACTGCCATTAGATAAAGATAGACTTTTACATAGCCTCCTAAAGCTGATGGCATATAATCTTTAATAAACCAAGTAGGAATATCAACAGTATTAGAGTGAGATGAAGTAAATTTTGCATATGCCATGACTGGGCACCTCCTAAAGATAATTGTGAGAGTATTATAGCATAAAAAATTATAAATATCATGGAGTAAAATAAAAATTGATAGAAGTTATCCATAGAGTTGGGGATAAGTTGTGGATAAAGATAAAGATTACCCACAAAATCCATGAGGGTAATCTTTATAAGTTGTGGATAATTTAATGTCCTAAAAGAATATCGGCAATTTGATTAACATTACCGGCACCCATAGTGATAACTAAATCTCCAGGAATACAATTTTCTAAGAGGTAATTAGCGATTGATTCAAAGTCATCCATATATAGGGCTTCTTTACCTAAAGTATGGATAGCATTGACAATATCTTGTGAATGAATATCCCCAGGATTTTTTTCACGGGCAGCATAAATATCTGTAACAATAACATTTTGAGCTTTACCAAGAACTTTAGCAAAGTCATTTAAGAATGCCTTAGTCCGTGTATAAGTGTGTGGTTGGAAGATAACATAAAGGTTTTTATGTGGATAGTTATTCGCTACACTTAAAGTTGCAGCAATTTCTGTAGGATGATGTGCATAATCATCCACAACAGTAATGTCATGCATTTTTCCTTTAATCTCAAAACGTTGGTTTGCACCTGTAAATTGAGTAAGGCCTGAATTTAAAGTAGCGATATCTACACCTAAAAAGTGGCAGACACTGCATACGGATAAGCAATTTAATATATTGTGTTCTCCAGGAATACTAAGTGAAATTTTTCCCGTAAAATTATCTTTATAATAGACATCGAAAGAAGCACATGCATTAGTATTATATGAAATATTTTTAGCATGCCAATCATATTCAGAAGAAAGACCAAAAGTTTCGATAGTACAAATACTATCTTTTAATAAGTCATCTTTATCTGGAATAAGACCGTTAATAGCTAAGAAACCATCTTTAGGAATAAGATTTGCAAAGCGGCTAAAAGAATCACGAATATCATTAATATCTTTAAAGAAATCCATGTGATCTTCTTCAATGTTGAGGATAATACCTAGTTTTGGAGAGAAATCAAGAAAACTATTACAGTATTCACAAGCTTCTGTAATAAAGTACTTAGAACCTCCAAGACGAATATTTCCACCTATAGAATTCAAGATTCCGCCTACTGTAATAGTAGGATTAAAAGTAGCATTGATTAGGCCTTCACTTAACATAGAAGTAGTAGTGGTCTTACCATGCGTACCTGAAACACAGATTGGAAACTCGTAAGAACTCATGAGTTCTCCTAAAAATTGAGAACGAGTTACTACCTTAGATACTTTTTCGTGAGCAGCAATTAATTCTGGATTATCTTTAGCAATAGCAGCAGTGTAAACGACTACGTCTAAATCCTCAGAAATGTTAGAAGCACTATGGGAAATAAATACTTTAATCCCTAGACTTTCAAGATGTTCAGTAACATGAGAATTTTTCATATCTGATCCACTAACTGTTATACCGCGGTCATGCATAATTTCTGCTAAACCACTCATACTAATACCACCAATACCAATAAAATGTATTTTTTTTACCATATATTTAGTCCTTTCAATATATTGTTTATGATTAAAGTTTCGAATAACTTAATATACAATATATGCATATCTATTTATAATCTATACGAACAGTTCTAATTATATACTAAGAGGGTAGTACAGACAAATAAATATTAGACGAATGTTATAGAATAAAAGATTTGAATTATTCGATTGTTCGAGTATAATAAAGTATAGATGTATCAAAGGAAAAAAAGGAGCTCATGAGGGATGAGAAAAGTACAAAAAAACGAACGAATAGGTGTTATATCGAGTATACTGACTGAAAATCCAAATCAAATTTTTACACTTACGTACTTTTGCGAGTTATTTAATTGTGCTAAGTCTACAATTAGTGAGGATTTAGACGTTATTAAAGAGATGTTTAGAAATTATGAGATGGGAACAATAGAAACTGTTGCAGGAGCAGCAGGTGGAGTATTCTATGATCCTATTATGACGAAAGAGCAGATTAGAAAATTTACAGATGAATTGTGCGAGCAAATGGATAGTCCAGAAAGAGTCATTCCAGGCGGATATATTTATACCAATGATTTAATTTATTCACCTAAAATAGGAAAGAAGATGGGGATGGCCCTTGCTAGTATGTTTGAAGGAAAGGAAATAGACTATATTATTACCGTAGAAACAAAAGGAATTCCGATCGCCTTAATGACTGCAAGAGCACTTAATAAACCATTGGTTGTAGTAAGAAATCAAAGTAAACTAACAGATGGTCCTGTAATTTATATGAATTACATTACAGGAAGTAATCATCGTATTAAAACAATGTGTTTATCCACAAGAGCAATGAAAAAAGATTCGAAAGTACTCTTCATAGATGATTTTATGAAAGCAGGAGGAACAGCTAAGGGAATTATAGATTTATTACAAGAATTTGGAGCAGAATTAGTAGGAATAGGTGTTTTAATGGCTACTAAAGATCCAAGTAATAGAGTTGTACAAGATTTTAAAACGTTACTATGGTTAGATGATGTTGATGAAATGAATAAGAAAGTAAATGTGTATAGTTCTTTACAACAAGAATTCTAAGAATAATATATAAAACAAAAAACAAGTAGTTCAGTAAAATTGTTTACTAAGCTACTTGTTTTTTGTTTTGAATGATTTATTAAAAAAAATAAACAATTTTAAAAATAAAGAAATGGATAATATTGTAAGACTATGTAAAATGTGATAAGATAGAAAAGTAATAAACACTAAAGATATACGAGGCTTAGGAGGGGGCTGCATGAACAAAAAGGAAATGATTGCAATGCTATTGGCCGGAGGTCAAGGGAGCAGATTGGGAGTACTCACTAAACAAATAGCAAAACCAGCTGTTATGTTTGGAGGAAAATATAGAATAATAGATTTTCCACTTAGCAACTGTATTAATTCGGGGATAGACACAGTTGGAGTGCTTACACAATATGAGCCACTTATGTTGAATAAACATATCGGGATAGGAATACCTTGGGATTTAGATAGATCTAATGGAGGAGTTACAACACTTTCGCCATTCGTAAAAGGATCACAAGGAGAATGGTACTCAGGTACAGCAAATGCAATTTATCAAAATATAAGATATATTGACTCTTATAATCCAGAATATGTGCTTATATTATCAGGGGATCATGTATACAAAATGGATTATAGCAAAATGTTAGATTACCACAAAGAAAAAGGCGCAGATGCAACAATTGCAGTATTAGAGGTGCCTATCAGTGAAGCTAACCAATTTGGAATTATGAATACAGATGAATTGGATCGCATAATTGAATTTGAAGAGAAGCCAAAACAGCCTAAAAGTAATCTAGCATCTATGGGAATTTATATATTCACATGGAAGAAATTAAGAGAAGCGCTTATTGTAGATAATGAAATTCATGAAGATAGTGACTTTGGAAAACATATTATTCCTACCATGATTGATGGAGGAGAGTCTGTTTTTGCTTATAGATTTAAAGACTATTGGAGAGATATTGGGACAATAGAATCTTACTGGTTAGCTAATATGGAACTAACTTATGTATTACCAGAGTTTAATTTGTATGATGAGTTTTGGCAAATATATACTAACTTAGATAATCAACCACCACAGTTTATAGGGGATACGGCAAGAATGGGACAAGCTCTTATTTCAGAAGGTTGTGAAGTGTATGGAGAAGTTCAAAATGCAGTATTAGGACCAGGAGTTATTATAGAAGAGGGAGCACTTGTAAGAAATGCGATTGTAATGCAAAACACAGTAGTTAAAAAAGGTGCTGTTTTAGAAAGATGTATTGTGTCAGAAAGATGTACGATTGGAGAAAATACATACATAGGGCATGGAGAGAATAAGATACATGAGCAAAAGCCTCATATTTATTCAAGTGGCATTACTGTAATTGGTGCTGAAACAGTTATTCCAGACAATATAGTGATAGGTAAAAACTGTGAAGTAGGCGGTATAACTGAAACGTCTGATTATGTGGGAAATAAGTTAGAGAGTGGTTCTTCACTTATAATTTAGAAGGGGGCAGAAGATGAAAGCGGTAGGGATTGTATTAGCCGGTGGTAAAAGGAGTTCATTAGGCGAATTAACATATAATAGAAATGTGGCAGCTATGCCAATCGGGGGATCTTATAGAGCAGTAGACTTTGTATTAAGTAATTTAAGTAACTCAGGAATTAAGAAGGTAGCAGTTATATCACAACATAGTACAAGATCGTTAACTGATCATATCTCATCCTCTAAATGGTGGGACTTTGGACGTAAGAAAACAGGGTTGTTTGTTTTAACGCCTCATATGCTTAACTCAGATACTTTTAGTTTCAAAGGAACTGCAGATGCTATCTATCAAAATATCGATTTTTTGAAAAAAAGTAATGAGCCTTATGTAGTCATTACATCAGGAGAGCAAATTGCAAAAATCGATTTTAACAAGATTATTAAGTATCATGAAAATAAAGGTGCAGATATTACTCTTGTGTGTAAAGATTTTGGTACATATGAATTACAGGATTATGGAGTAGTAAAAGTAGATGAAGACAATAAAGTTGTAGAATTTGAAGAAAAGCCTTTAGATCCTCAACAAACAACTGCATCATTGGGAACTTATGTGATAGGAAGAGAACTTTTGATTCATTTATTAGAAGAGTTAGAAGTAGAAGGTAGATATAGTTTAGTAACGGATATTATTATTAGATATAGAAGAAAATTAAATGTTTATGCTTATATGTTTACAGGATATTGGAAAACAATTAAAGATATTAAAGAGTTTTATAATACCAATATGGATTTCTTAAACCCAGAAGTTAGAGAAGTCATGTTTAAGAGTTATCCTCCTATATATACAAAAGCAAAGGATGAGCCACCAGCTAAGTATAGTGGCGGGTGTGATATTTCGAATAGTATTATAAGTGGTGGAGATATCATTAATGGAACGATAGAGCATTCTGTTCTGTTTAGAAAAGTATTTGTAGGAGAAGATACTATCATTAGAAATTCTATCATTATGGAAGGTTGCACTATCGGTAAAGGTGTCATCATTGAAAATGCTATTTTAGATAAACAAGTTTATGTATCAGATGGACAAAGAATTATTGGAAGTAGAGAGAAAATTGTAGTATTGCCGAAAAAAAGTATTGTATAAAATATTATAATTTATCAGCAATGTATATAGAGTATTAAAAAGATACAATTATAATTATGAATTTTGAAAAAAATATTGATTAATGTACAAACATGGTATATAATTTGAATTACAGAATTAGTTTAAAATTATAGCTTATGGCTGGGGACACCTAGGCTTGAATTCAAAACAGGAGGGTTTTGCTAATGGAAATCACAGATATTAGGGTAAGAAAAATTAATAAGGATGGAAAAATGAAAGCAGTTGTTTCAGTTACATTTGATAATGAATTTGTAGTTCATGATATCAAGGTAATTGAGGGGGATAAAGGACGCTTCATTGCTATGCCAAGTCGTAAAACATTAGATGGGGAATTTAGAGACATAGCACATCCAATCAACTCTGAAACAAGAGATCGTATTCAAAAGACTGTTCTTGAAAAATATGAGATGGTTCTTTTATCAGAAGATGATGCTACAGAAGATGAAGTAGCAGTATTTGAACAATAACAATAGAAGTTAAGGTACTCTTTTAAAGTAATTTTTTAAAAGAGTACTTTTTTGCGTATGGGGAGTTGCGAAAAAGACTATAAGATGAGAAAATAAAAAGCATGAAGTCCAAAATGAAAGGAAGTAATTTATGAATACGAGAGCTTTAATCTTAGCAGCAGGGCAAGGCACACGTATGAAGTCAGAAACTTCAAAGGTATTACATGAAGTATTTGGAAAACCTATGGTTCACTATCCTATTCAAGCAGCTAAAGATGTAGGTGTACAGGACATCTGTTTGATTGTAGGACATAAGGCTGAAGATGTAAAAAAAGTAGTAGGGAATAATGTAGAGTATGCAATTCAAGAAGAACAGCTAGGAACAGGGCATGCCGTTATACAAGCTATAAACTTTATACCTGAAGAAGGAGAAGTAGTTATTTTATATGGAGATACACCTTTAATTACAGGGGAAACATTACAAGAAATGTTAAGTTTTCATAGAAATAATAATAATATAGCAACAGTATTATCAGCCGTTTTAGAAGATAGCAATGGGTATGGAAGAATAATAAGAGATCAGAATGGGGCATTTGTTAAAATTGTAGAGCAAAAAGATGCTACAGAAGATGAAAAGAAAGTTAAAGAAATTAATGGTGGAATGTATGTATTTGATGCCAAAGCTTTAAAGTTTGCTTTATCTAAGATAACTAATAATAATGTACAAAAAGAGTATTATTTAACAGATACAGTAGAAATTCTTTTAGCAAATGGATATCAGGTAGATGCAATACCTATTACACAGATAGAAGACATATTAGGTGTTAATTCAAAGGAACAACTTGCAGAATTAACAGCAATAATGCGTAAACGAATTAATCAGAGACATATGATTAATGGTGTAACATTAATAGATCCTAATAATACGTATATTGATAGTAGTGTAGAAATTGAAAAAGACACTATTATTGAGCCGGGATGTATGTTGCAAGGTAACACAAAGATTGGAAGAGGTTGTAAAATCGGGTTTAATTCTAAGATTAAAAATAGTTATTTAGCAGATTTTGTAGAAGTAGAATGTAGTGTGATTATGGATAGTACAGTAGGTGAAGAAACACATGTAGGACCATTTGCCTATATTAGACCTAATAGTAAGATTGGAAAGAGGGCTAAAATAGGTGATTTTGTTGAGATTAAAAATGCAACTATAGGTGATGGAACAAAAGCATCTCATTTAACCTATATAGGGGATGCAGATGTGGGAGCAGGTGTTAATTTTGGTTGTGGAACAGTTATTGTTAACTATGATGGCACTAAAAAGCATCGAAGTACAATTAAGGACAATGCCTTTATAGGATGTAATACTAACTTAGTATCACCAGTAATCGTAGAAGAAGGAGCTTATACAGCAGCAGGATCTACAATTACTCAAAATATACCCAAAGATAGCTTGGGAATAGCTAGAGCAAGGCAAGAAATAAAAGAAGAATGGGCAGCAAAAAGACGTCAAAAATAGATTTTAAATTTGCATTTTTTTCGTAATATGGTATAATGTTGTCGATTTGATGGATGCATTTAATTTAAGGAGGACTTAATCAAATGATTAGAAATTACACTGATATCAAGGTGTTTACTGCAAACGCACACCCAGAGCTAGCGGCGGAGATAGCAAAACATTTAGGAGTTACATTAGGAAAATCTGAAATTTTAAGATTTAGTGATGGAGAAGTATCTGTAAAGATTGATGAGAAGGTACGTGGTACTGACGTATTTATTATTCAACCAACATCAACACCAGCTAATGAACATCTTATGGAATTACTTATTATGATTGATGCTATGAAGCGTGCTTCAGCAGGACGTATTACAGCAGTTATTCCTTACTATGGATATGCAAGACAAGATAGAAAAACTAGAGCTCGTGATCCAATCAGCTCAAAATTAGTAGCAGATATTCTTCAAGCAGCAGGTGCAGATAGAGTACTTACTATGGACCTTCACTGTGCACAAATTCAAGGATTCTTCAACATTCCTTTAGATCACCTTGTAGGAATGCCTCTACTTACAAAATACTATATGGATAAATTCGGGGATAATACAGAAGACGTAGTAGCTGTATCACCGGACTTAGGAAGTGTAGGAAGAGTAAGATCTTTTGCAACTAAACTTGATATACCTCTAGCAATTATTGATAAGAGAAGACCAAAAGCTAATGTTTCAGAAATTATGAATATCATCGGTGAAGTAAAAGGTAAACGTGTAATTTTAATTGATGATATGATTGATACAGCAGGTACAATCTGTAACGCAGCTAATGCACTTAGAGAAAGAGGAGCAACAGCAGTATACGCATGTTGTACACATGGTGTATTATCAGGACCAGCTATGGAAAGAATTCAAGAATCAGCTATTGAAGAGTTAGTTGTACTTAACACTATAGCTATTCCAGAAGATAAAAAAATCGATAAGGTTAATGAAATATCAGTAGCACCTATTTTTGCCGATGCTATTAGACGCATTCATGAAGATTTATCAGTGTCAAAATTATTTGATTAATAACATGTAAGGGAGAGAGTTAGCGAATAGCTAACTCTTTTTTTGTATTAAAATTATATGTGTATTTATTATTGGGTATAGTATAATAAATAGTGATAAAAATGATAAAAAGTATGGAGGAACAAATGAAATTAATTGTAGGATTAGGTAACCCGGGTACAAACTATGCTGCAACTAGGCATAATATAGGATTCGAAGCGATAGATACAATTGCAGAATTAAATAATATACAGGTTAATAAAAGTAAATTTAAAGCATTAATAGGAGAAGGAAAGATCGATGGAGAAAAGATTGTTCTTATGAAACCTCAAACCTATATGAATTTAAGTGGTCAAGCTGTAAGTGAATGTAGAAGTTGGTATAAAATTTCTAATGAAGATATAATTATAATATACGATGATGTATCATTAGAAGTAGGCCAGATGAGAATTAGAAAAACTGGAAGTGCAGGTGGACATAATGGTATTAAGAGTATTATTGCACAATTAGGGACAGAGATATTTCCAAGAGTAAAAGTAGGGGTAGGTCAAAAACCGCCAGGGTGGGACTTAGCAGACCATGTACTCGGAAAATTTAGTGAAGAAGAAATGAAAACACTTTGTCCAAGACTTAAAGATGTATCAAAAGCAGTAGAAGTAATGGTTACTAAAGATGTTGATACAGCTATGAATAGGTATAATTCTAAAGCGAGACGGTGATAAAATGGAATATAAAAAATTAGGATTCATTGAACCACTTAGAGAGATAGAAGGTTTTAATAGCTTTTTAAATAACTTTGAGAAATTGAATAGAGGGAAAGTCGTAAATACAGTAGAGGCATGTAAAGCACAGATGATATATGCCTTATCTTATTATGCAAAAAAAAATCCTATAATTATTACTTCTAATGAAGTAGCGGCCAAAAGGCTATATGAGGATTTTCAGTTTTTATATGGTGAAGAAAAGGTATACATTTATCCGGCTAGAGATGTTTTATTCTATAATGCAGATGTACACAGTATGGATATTACTGCGGAACGTATGAAAATTATAGAAGCATTACTAAGTAAAAAAGAAGTTATAGTGATTATTCCAGCAGATGCATTACTTAATCCGCTATCCCCTAAAGAAACTTGGTTAGCCTATAAAAAGGAGTTAGAAGAGGGGCAAGTATTAGATGTAGAAAATCTAGTGAAGTATTTGATAGAGGTAGGATATGAAAGAGTAGGAAGAGTGGAGGGAATAGGGCAATTTGCTATTAGAGGAGGAATTGTAGATATTTATCCACCTGTAGGGAGTATGCCTTATAGAATAGAACTATGGGATGATGAAATAGACTCTATACGTACATTTAATCCTTCTACTCAGAGGTCTGTAGATAAAAGAAAAAATATCACTATTAATCCAAATCAAGAAATTATATTTCCTGTAAAAGCTATGGAAAGAGCTGTCTCTGAGATTAAAGAGGAGCTTAAACAGGTTACTAAGAGACTACGCAGTGAAGGAAGAAAAGAAAGTGCTATAAGCATTGAACAGCAGGTTAATGAAGATATTGAACAAATAAGAGAGGGTATAACTGTTAAGGGACTTGAAATGTATATTCCTTACACAGAATTACAAACAGTAACGATACTAGATTACTTAGGACAGGAGAGTGTAGTATTTTTAGATGAACCTCTTAAAATTAAAGAAAAATGTGATAGACTTTTCTATGAGTATGAAGAGAGTATGAAAGATAGATTAGAGTATGGGCATATCTTACCGAGACAAATGGAACTCATTTTTTCATATGAAGAAATAGAAAATAAGTTAGCACAGTTAAAAAGTATAAGCTTACTAAATTTTAATGCAGAGATACCAGGATTAGATACTTCGAATGTATTACCTCTTCACGTATATGAAAATAATACCTTTTATAATAGTTTAGAGCTACTAGAAAAGGATTTGAGAAAGTGGAAAGAGGCAGGGAAAAGTACTATTGTATTAGCCGGAGTTAAATCTAAAGCAGAAAGATTAATTGAAGAATTAAGTTATAGAGATATAGTATGTACCTATAATGAACAATTAAGTATAGCTCCAGAGTGTGAGCAAATAGTTTTAACTAAAGGGTCTTTAAATAAAGGATTTATATATGAAGATATAGGGCTGTGTATTGTTGCAGATAAGGATTTGTTTGGAAAAGAAAAGAAAAAAGCTAAAGTAAAAAAGAAATATCAAGGAACTAAAATAGAAAGCTTTTTAGAATTAAATCCTGGAGATTATGTGGTACATGAAAATCATGGAATAGGGATTTTTAGGGGAGTAGAACAGATTGTCATAGAGGATATTGCTCGGGATAATTTAAAGATTGAATATGCAGAGGGATCAACACTTTTTGTAAATATTAATCAGATGGATATGGTACAAAAGTATGTAGGTTCTGAAAGTAAAGAAACAAAATTAAGTAAATTAGGAACTAGTGAATGGAAAAAATCTAAGGCAAAAGTAAAAAAAGCAGTACAAGATATCGCTAAAGATTTAATTCAACTCTATAGCAAAAGGCAATATAATAGAGGATTTAGCTATGAACCGGATACAATATGGCAAACTGAATTTGAAGAGATGTTTCCATATGAAGAGACAGGTGATCAGATAGAAGCCATTGAAGAAGTGAAAAATGATATGGAAAGCATAAAAATTATGGATAGGTTAGTATGTGGGGATGTAGGGTATGGAAAAACAGAGGTAGCTATTAGAGCTGCTTTTAAAGCAGTACAAAATGATAAACAAGTTGCCTATTTAGTACCCACTACCATACTTGCCCAACAACATTATCAAAGATTTTTAGAGAGAATGGAGAATTACCCGGTAGAGGTAGGTGTACTATCTAGATTTAGGACACCAAAACAGATCAAAGAAACTTTGGAAGGAATAAAAAAAGGAACTATAGATATCGTTATAGGAACTCATAGGTTGTTATCTAAAGATGTACAGTTCAGAAATCTGGGATTAGTTATTATAGATGAAGAGCAAAGATTTGGTGTAACTCATAAAGAAAAATTAAAACAGATGCGCAATGAAGTAGATGTATTGACTCTTACAGCAACTCCAATCCCGAGAACTCTCCATATGAGCTTAATAGGAGTAAGAGATATGAGTGTGTTGGAGGAGGCTCCCCTTGAAAGACGAGCTATTCAGACATATGTTATAGAGTATAGTGAAGATTTTATAAAAGATGCTATTCACAGAGAATTAAGCAGAGATGGGCAAGTCTACTTCCTACACAATCAAGTTAGAAATATAGAGGAAAAAGCTATCCAAATTCAAAAAATGGTTCCCCATGCTAGAGTTGCATTTGCTCACGGACAAATGAGTGAAAGGGAGTTAGAAAAAATTATGCTAGCTTTTATTGAAAAAGAAATTGATGTTTTAGTTTGCACAACTATCGTAGAAACAGGACTAGATATTTCTAATGCTAATACAATTATTATAAATGATGCAGATAAGATGGGGCTTAGTCAGTTATATCAATTAAGAGGAAGAGTTGGGCGTTCAAATAAAGCGGCATATGCTTACTTGATGTATCAAAAAAATAAAGTATTAAAAGAAATTGCAGAAAAAAGGTTACAAGCTATTAAACAGTTTACTCAGCTGGGGGCAGGATTTAAAATTGCTATGCGTGATTTAGAAATAAGAGGGGCAGGGAATTTACTAGGAGCACAGCAACATGGGCATATGGAAGCTATAGGATATGATTTGTACTGTAAAATGCTTCAACAAGCTATTAGTTTACATCAAGGTGAGACGCTTAAAGAAGAATTTGAGACAACTATAGAAATGAAGGTAGATGCTTATATTCCAACTAAATATATCCCAGAGGAGGTACAAAAACTAGATATTTATAAAAAGATTGCATCAATACAAGGAAAAGAAGACTATCTTGATATACAAGAAGAAATGGAAGATAGATATGGAACAGTGCCTAAAAGTGTAGAAAATCTTATTGATATAGCATTGATAAAATGGATGGCTCATAATTTAGATATTGTACTTGTCTCAAGAGTTGATAGGGAACTAATCTTAAAGTTTAAGGCTGATGCAGACCTAAATCCAGCTAAATTACCAGAACTCTTAGCAGAATATCCTAGAAAGATGAAGTTTAGCTCTGCTAAAGATCCAATTATTAGAGTAGATATGCAAGAAGTTTCTAAGAAGGAAGAGTTAGAGTATATTAAGAATATATTACAGGCCGTCAATAAATTGAAGAGTCACTAATTTTAGCGTATAATTAAAACACTTGAATGAAATAAGGAGAGATAAAAGTGAAAAAAATCAAGAAGTTACTAGTAGCCGTTTTAGCAGCAGTGACAGTCGTTACAGGAGTAACAGGATGTAGTAAACAAGATAGTATAGTAGCTGTTATAGATGGTGTTAAAGTTCCCGAATCACTATACAAAACTTATCTCTGGAGTACCAGTCAATTTTTTGAACAGTTAGCAGGACCAACAATTTGGGAGATGGAACTAGAAGGAAAAAAATCTGAGGACATAGCCAAAGAAAGAGCATTAGAATCAGTTGTTTTATCAATAGTAACAACGAATAAAGCAGATGAATTAGGAATAAAGCTTACTAAAGAAGAAGAAAAGAGTATAAAAGAAGATGCAAAAGATTTTGTGAAAAGTCAGGAGCAACTGGTTAGAGCTCATGGATTTGATGAAAAGGATATAGAGGAATTATTGTTAGCGACAGAATTATCCACTAGAGTTCAGGAAAAATTGGGAGAAAATTATATACCTAAAGAAGAGGATATTCAGGAATATTTAAAACAAGCAGCCACTTATGATGAACAAGTGACAGCTAGGCATATTCTAATTAAAACTATAGATGAACAGATGCAACAGCTTTCAACAGAAGCACAAAAAGAAAAGTATGCATTAGCGCAAGAACTATTAGAAAAAGTTAAATCAGGAGAAGATATTGGAGCATTAGCTAAAGAATATTCAGAAGATCCTGGCTCTAATGATAAAAATGGAGAGTTTACATTTAGAAGAGGAGAAATGTTGCCAGAATTTGAAAAGGCAGCATTTGAAGGAAAAGATGGAGAGGTATGGCCAGAATTAGTAAAAACAAATTGGGGTTACCATATTGTCCAAACTATAAAACATATACCGGCAGATGAAACAAAAATGAAAGAAAATTATATAAATAGCGAAAAAATGAAGTTTGCTAATGCAGAGATAGAAGAGCTGATTTCGAATGCTAAAGTTGAAAAAACAGAAATATATGATGATGTGCAAGTAGTAGTTCAAAATGCACCAGAGAAAGAGCAAAATGCAAGTCCTACTAAGGAAGCAGATGCTACAAAAGAGCAGAACAATAGTGAGCAAACTAAAGATGGAACAACTAATTAAAGACTAGGAATAACCTAGTCTTTTTTTTTCCTTATACATTAACTAATGTTACATTTTATGTGAAACAAATCCTTAATATGAATATTATAGAAAAAAAAGTAGCATAATATAATCAAGTGGTAGCAAAATCTATTTATTCATATATCAGACATTAAGGAGGTTGTTTACTTGAAAGCAACAGGCATCGTTAGAAGGATAGATGATTTAGGGCGTGTAGTTATACCAAAGGAAATTAGGAGAACTCTTAGAATAAGAGAAGGAGATCCTCTAGAAATTTTTACAGATCATGATGGCCAAGTTATCCTTAAAAAATATTCACCTGTGGGAGAATTAAGTGCCTTTGCAAAAGAATATGCAGAAGCATTAGCTCAAGCAACAGGACATATCACATGTATTTCAGATAAAGATCAGATTATTGCTATATCCGGAGGTTCTAAAAAGGAATTTTTAGATAAGAGTATTAGTAGTAACTTAGAAAAAACTATTGAGTCTAGGAGTATTTTTAAAGCCACTAAGGAAGATTCGAAGTTTATTCCTATTTTATCTGAAGGGAATACGGAAAGTTATTATTCTGAAATTATATCACCAATTATATGTGAGGGAGATGCTATTGGTTCAGTTATCTTTCTTTCTAATACTCAAGGAACAATAATGGGTGAAGTAGAAGAAAAATTGGCTCAATCAGCAGCAGGTTTTTTAGGTAGACAAATGGAACAATAGTAAGATGCCAGTAACTAAAATAGAAGAAAGTTACTGGCATTTCTGTTAAGATTTATAGGAGTATTAGAAATAAAAAGAAATATAAAGAGGTGGGAGTATGTATAATTACCAAGAATTGATAGAAATTATAAAAACTTTAACAGGGGAAAATGGGTGTGAATGGGATAAAAAGCAAACGCATGAATCACTTATGCCACATCTTTTAGAGGAAAGTTATGAGCTAATAGATGCTATTAAGAATCAAGATGTAATTAATATGCAAGAAGAATTAGGAGATATCTTACTTCAAGTATTAATGCATGCTCAAATTGCAGGTGAAGCGGGAAACTTTACAATAGAAGATGTAATAAATGGTCTAGCAAGCAAACTAGTTTATAGACATCCCCATGTGTTTAATGAAAATCAAAAAATAGCTGTAGAAGAAGTAGAAAAGAATTGGGAAGAGTTAAAACGAAAAGAAAAAAAACAAAATACGCAGACAGAGGCCATGGAAGCGGTAGCAAAATCGTTGCCAGCTTTAGTAAGAGCACAAAAAATTGTTAAAAAGGCAGATGAAGTAGGATTCAATTGGAATAGCTATGAGCCTGTAATAGAGAAAATAAAAGAGGAATTAACCGAACTAATAGAAGAGGTTAAAAAGCAAGATTGTAATAAAATAGAAGAAGAAATGGGAGATTTATTATTTAGCGTAGTTAATTTAGCTTATATTTTACAAATAAATCCCGAATTTGCCTTGACAAACGGGGTGGAAAAGTTTATAAATAGATTTAGATATATTGAAAATTCAGCGTTTCAGGCAGGTAAACAACTATCACAAATGACCTTAGAAGAAATGGACCGGTTTTGGGAAGAATGTAAAAATGTTAGGCCAAACAGCTAGTTTTCAATACATAATATCCATGTCAGTAGACATGAATAGAGGAGGAACTTTAAAATGAATAAATCTGAATTAGTAGCTGCTATGGCAACAAAAGCGGAAATTAGTAAAAAAGATGCTGAAAAAGCACTTAAAGCATTTGAAGAAACAGTAATGGAAGAGTTAAAAGCAGGTGGAAAAATTCAATTAGTTGGATTTGGTACATTCGAAGTAACAGAAAGAAAACCACGTGTTGGTAGAAATCCAAAAACTAACGAAGAAATTCAAATTCCAGGTGGAAAAGCACCTAAATTTAAAGCTGGTAAAGCTTTAAAAGATGTAGTTAACGAATAATATTTATATAACTATCAAACTTAAATCTACACAAATGTGTAGATTTTTTTATAGGTTGTTGTAAGCATAGGAGGAGTTTATGAGAATTGATAAATATTTAAAATTAACCCGAATTATTAAGAGAAGAACTATTGCACAGGAAGCTTGTGATCAGGGGAGAGTTCAAATTAATGGAAAAGTAGCAAAGGCTGGAAATCAAGTTAAAATAGGCGATATTATAGAAATAAACTTTGCTAACAAAGCAATAAAATATGAAGTTTTAGAATTAAAAGAACACGTAAAAAAAGAAGATGTAGAAAGCTTATATCGTATTTTGTAATAAATTTTAATCCACCTCAATATAAATAAGTAGTAGGAAAACTTTAATGTAGAAAGGGTGGATAAAGATGGAAGAAAAAATGGCTAGAAAGCATTCGCTTAGTCTAGTAGATAGAGAAAGACTAGTGATAACAGGCGTAACAGATGTATTTGCATTTGATGAACAAGCTATAGAACTTGAAACAGTGGAGGGATATTTGGATTTAGAGGGAATGGATCTTCACATTGTAAAAATGAATTTAGA
This sequence comes from Cellulosilyticaceae bacterium, assembly GCA_051659885.1. GTDB lineage: Bacteria > Bacillota > Clostridia > Lachnospirales > Cellulosilyticaceae > JAVVPO01. The sequence goes on along the minus strand of JBOFPL010000124.1, from coordinate 4,025 downwards.
TAGTGGAGAGCTAGTTGTAGAGGGAAAAATATCTCAAATGTCTTATCAAGACCAAGTTAGTAGTAAGAAAAAAGGCTCACTTATATCAAGACTCTTTAAGTAGTGAGGAGGGCCTATGAATGAATTAGTAAATACGCAGACACTTTTGTTTATTAGATGTATAGAGATAGGAATATTGATGGGAATGATTTATGATCTTATAAGGATTTTTAGAAAGATCATAAATCATTACAATTGGATAGTACAAGTTGAAGATGGCTTGTATTGGATAGGTTGTAGTTTTATTGGGTTTGGAATTTTATATATGCATAATTACGCAGATATAAGGTTGTTTGGAATAATTGGTATAATTTTGGGGGGTATATTTTATCTGTGTACCTTTAGTATTCTATTTATGAAAATAGCAACATGGATTATAGATATAGTAAAGAAGATTTTAGGCTATGTCATACATATTTTAGGTATACCTATAAAATGGATACTTAGAACTTTAGCAAGACCTATTCAATATATAATGAAGAGATTGGGACTAGTAAATCAAAAACAAAGAAAGCAGATGAAAAAAATAAAGAGGAATTGGTATCAAAAGAAAGCTGATATAAAAACATCTATAAGAATTATGAAACATAAATAATGATTTACAATAGTAAAAAAATGGATTAACATATACCTAAATACAACAAGTAGGTGAGGTACAAATGAAAAATAAACAAATTATATTTAGCATGTTTTTTGTAATAACGGTGACTACTATCATAGGATTAGGATTAAAAGCTAGAGAATTTAATAAGATACTTTCAGATTTAGACAGTCAAATTACTTTTTCAAAAGCAGAGCTTAATAAAGATGTTAAAAGATTAGAAGAGTTAAAAAAAGAAAAAGAATCTATGAATTCACCTGAATATATTGAGAAGGTAGCAAGAGAAAAATTAGGAATGGTAAAAAAAGATGATATAGTTTTCAAACAAAAATAGATATTTTAAATTTATAGTATAATAAATAGCGCGGAGTAGAGCAGTATGGTAGCTCGTCGGGCTCATAACCCGGAGGTCGTAGGTTCAAATCCTATCTCCGCATTTATAATAAAATAAGAGGTGATTTAGAGCTAATCTAAATTACCTCTTATTTTATTATAAATGTGAAAAGTTGAAATAAATTACATATTTATATATTCCACATAATGTAGTATTATAGTTTAATGTGAAAAACAATAATACAGCAGTATAAATATACAGGAAAAGGAGAAAAGGAATGGAAAAGAATCAAACGGATTTAGGGAAAGATAGTATAGGCAAATTGTTATTTAAATTAGCAATGCCGGCTATTATAGCACAATTAGTTAATGTGCTCTATAATATAGTAGACCGTATTTTTATTGGTAGAATTCCCAATGGTGAAGTAGCAATGGCCGGAGTAGGTGTAGCGTTTCCAATATTAATTATTGTTTCTGCTTTTAGTGCATTATTGGGAATGGGTGGTGCACCACTTGCGGCAATAAAAATGGGAGAAGGAAAAAATGATGAAGCAGAGAAAATAATGACAAATAGCTTCACATCATTAATCATAGCAGGAATAGTATTAACGATAGGATTTTTGATATTTAAGGAACCTATACTATGGGCTTTTGGAGCAAGTGAAGGGACTATTGGATTTGCATTAGATTATCTTACTATTTATTTAATTGGAACACTTGCAGTGCAAATTTCTTTAGGAATGAACTCCTTTATTAATACACAAGGATTTGCCAGAATTGGTATGATGACAGTTATGATAGGAGCGGTTATAAATATCGTACTGGATCCAGTGTTTATATTCGGACTTAACATGGGAGTAAAAGGGGCAGCTTTAGCAACGATTACGGCACAGTTTGTATCTGCAGCGTGGGTATTAGTGTTTTTATTTGGTAAAAAGAGTATCTTAAAGATAAGAAAAAAATATTTACTACCAGATGTGAAAATTATATTAGCCATTATGGCGTTGGGGATATCACCATTCATAATGCAAGCAACAGAAAGTTTGGTGCTTATTTCACTTAATAATCAATTGCTTAAATATGGTGGAGATCTAGCTGTTGGAGCTATGACTATTATGAGCAGTGTGATGCAAATGATTATGTTGCCTATTATGGGTATTTCACAAGGAGCTCAGCCAATACTGAGTTATAACTATGGTGCAAAACAAATGGATAGAGTACAAAAAACATTTAAACTTCAACTGATAGTATGTCTAATATTTACATTTGTAATGTGGGGATTACTTATGGTTTTCCCAGAAGGATTTGTATCTATATTTAATAATAAACCAGAACTAGTGCAAATAACTTCATGGAGTATAAGAATATACTTTGGGGGAATATTTATTTTTGGAGCACAGTGTGCTTGTCAACAAACTTTCTTAGCTTTAGGTCAAGCTAAGACATCTTTGATTTTATCATTACTTAGAAAAATTATTTTATTAGTGCCTTTAATTTTCATATTGCCAGCGTTTGTAGGGGAAGAAAATAAATTACAAATGGTATTTATGGCTGAGCCAGTGGCTGATGTTATAGCAGCGTTAACCACTATTACATGCTTTACTATTTTTTATAAAAAAACGTTAAATAAAAGTTTGAAATTAAATGATGAAAATAGTGAATTAAGATATTAGGAAAGAATTTAACTGCCAGTGAATGCAAATTCAATGGCAGTTTTTTTGTGAGTTTTAAATAAATATACATTATTCTTTGTATTTTACAACTTTTTACTAGTAGTACTAAATATCTAAGATTTACAAGCATAATGGACAAGAATGGTCAATATATTTGAAGTATATCCTTTAATCATGGAGGTATGATATGAAGTATAAATATGAAGAGAATTGTGAATGTGAATTAAACGACACAGACGAAGTTTGTGAATGTTGTGGAGAGTGGAATCATGAGGGAGGCAATTGTGGAGGAAAATCAGGAATTATAGGGCCAACGGGACCAACGGGTCCAGCAGGTCCAAGAGGATTACAAGGTCCAGCAGGTTCCCAAGGACCAGCAGGACCAGCAGGTCCACAGGGACCTGGAGGTGTAGCGGGACAAATTGGCGCAACAGGCCCAGCAGGTCCAGTAGGTCCACAAGGTGTAGCTGGTGCAACAGGAGCAGTGGGACCACAAGGACCAGTCGGCCCACAAGGTCCAGTGGGACCAGTGGGAGCACAAGGAGATGTAGGTCCAGCAGGTCCTCAGGGGCCTGTAGGAGTACAAGGAGCGCAAGGAGACATAGGACCTGTAGGACCACAAGGGTCTCAAGGACCAGCAGGAATTCGTGGGCCAATAGGACCTCAAGGACCAACAGGACCAATAGGACCTCAAGGAGTTATTTCTGCATTTGGTGAAATGTATAGTGGGGCTCAAGAAGTGGGGCCAGGATGTGCTATACCTTTTGCAGGTCAGATAATAAGTGGGAATACGATAGGTCACCAAGATGGTGAAGTGGAGGTTTACTTAGAGGCAAATCATCAATATTATATAAGTTTTAAAGGAACTGCTATGATAGAAAATACAGAGGCAATTCAAATGTACTCTATAGGCATGGTAGGGATAGTTTTAGCTTTAGATAATAGGCAGATTAAGAGTACAGCATCATTTGGAAGCAATGCATCTTATTGTCCAATTAATTTATGTACCCAAGCGGTAGTAAGTATACAAGGAAATGATAAAAAACTTAGTATAATTAATTACTCAGAGGGATGTGTGAAGTTTAGTAATAATTCACTATTTGTACTTCAATTGAATTAGTAGTAAAAAAGAGGTTATGATAAAAATCATAACTTCTTTTTTAAAAAAATATAAAAAGTACTTGCATTATGACAAGTAATGAGATATACTGTAAAAGTACTCGGGAACGAGGAGAAATATGGCGGAATAGCTCAGTTGGCTAGAGCACATGGTTCATACCCATGGTGTCGGGGGTTCGACTCCCTCTTCCGCTACTTATGGTCGCTTAGCTCAGCTGGGAGAGCACCTGCCTTACAAGCAGGGGGTCGCAGGTTCGAGC
>JBOFPL010000123.1:0-23581 GCA_051659885.1 Cellulosilyticaceae bacterium | reverse complement strand
TTCAAACCTTCAGTTGTTCTACTAAGATCAGAAATGGTACTAATCAATTTGATTGTACTATTAATAATAAGCTAGATATCAAACCTAGTATTTTCAATACAATGAGTGATTTATTCCTAGTTGAATGTAAAAATGAATCACATGTACCAGGCAATGGCTATTTTCTTAAATTACAAGGCGTCCTTCATAATATAAGAACGGATTTTGGAATAATCTGCTCTAGAAAAGCTTGGGCTTCTACATGTGATAGTTTAGCTAGAGATTACTTCCTTCAAGACAAATTGATTATCATTAATATATCTGATGATGACCTCAAGCAAATTATTTATGATAGGGTGAACCTATTAGATATAATCTCCTTAAAAGTAAATACCATAAAAACAAATGCAAGAAAAAATTTAGATCAATTGATTTAGTTATCTTGGTATAGACTACTGAGAGGATGAACATTATGGAAGAAGTTCTACTACGAATACTTTCTAAATTAGATAACTTAGAGCTTAATCAACAGGCTATTGCTTCTGAAGTATCCGAGATCAATGGAAAGGTTTCTGTTATCTTTAATCAAACGGGGAGTATTACTGAATTTACAACTGCTACACAGGATTCTTTGAAGAGAATTGAAAAGGCTATTAATTCTCTATAAGCTTACACGCATAAAAGTATCCATGTGACATACAAAAATAAGCTCCTTGTAGCATGACTACTAGGAGCTTATTTTTTATATACTATATTTATAAGATAAAAAAGCATAAGGAGAATACTATGAAAGTTGCTATATACTCTCGTAAATCAAAATTGAGTGATAAGGGTGAGTCTATTTCTAATCAAATTGAGACTTGCAAGGATTATATTTCAAGATGGTCCACTATCCAATCTTCTAATATAGAGTTTGTTATTTATAAAGATGAAGGCTTCTCTGGAGGGAATATAGATAGGCCTGAATTTCAAAAAATGCTATCTGATGCTAAAAAGAATAAATTTAATATGCTTGTTTGTTATCGCTTAGATAGAGTAAGTAGAAATATTGCTGATTTCTCTAATACCTATGAGCTCCTCCAAGAGCATAATATAGAGTTTGTTTCTGTCAAAGAACAATTTGATACCTCTACCCCTATCGGAAGAGCCATGTTAAATATCGCTATGGTATTTGCCCAGCTAGAACGTGAAACAATTGCTGAACGTATTCGTGATAATATGCTTGGTCTAGCGCGTACTGGAAGATGGTTAGGCGGTGTAACACCTACTGGATTTATATCTGAACCAATAGAGTATCTAGATCAAAATATGCTTTCTAAAAAAATGTATAAGCTTTCTCTTGATGAGGAGGAATTTAGAAAGGTTAAACTTATTTTCTCCAAGTTTATGGAGATCAAAAGTCTTAGAGGCACTGAGTCTTACTTATTAATAAATGATATTCTTAGTAAAAATAATTGCGTATATAGTGCTGCTACGATTAAGGATCTTCTAAAAAATCCTGTATATGCTGCTGCAGATCAAGTACTCTATCAACATCTTTCTAATTTAGGTTGTGAAATATGTAATCCTAAAGAAGATTTTGATGGTACTAAAGGGCTTATGGTCTATAATAAAACTAATCAATCTGGAAAAAGTGCTAGCTTAAATACTCCTTCTGATTGGATTGTAGCTATAGGTTATCATGAACCTGCTATTCCTGGTGACTCCTGGATTATTGTTCAAGAACTACTTGATGCTAATACTTCGAAAAGTTTTTATACTAAAGAAACCATGCAGTATGGACTACTTACTAATCTAATCAAATGTGCTCATTGTGGTTCTACTATGAAGATAAAAAAAGGTAAAATTGCTGCTAATGGTAAACTTGCCTATTCTTATGTCTGCTCTACCAAAGAAATGTCTAGAAGAACAAAATGTAATGTAAAGAATATTATTGGACAAGAGGCTGATGAAGATATTCTAGAGCAACTTTTAAACCTTGCTAATAATGAATCTTTTATGCTTTCTACACTTACAGCTAATCAGCTAACCATTAATAATGACATCAAGGCTACTTCATCTAAGATTAAAGAGTTAGAAAATACTTTAGCTGAGAATGAAAAAGCTATTGATAACTTAATGAATCAGCTAGCTAAACTTTCTCCCGAGCATGAAGCTCTTTCTAGTAGGTTTCTCCATCAACTTCAAACATTAGATACTACTAACCTATCCCTCAAGCAAGAAATCGAAAATTTAGCCTCTCACACGACTAATCAACAGTCTATTAGTATTAACTTAGACATTGTTCGAAAATCTCTCCTAGACCTCAATTACTTGCAAGATACAGAGGATATTCACTTAAGACGCACCCTTATCCGTAATGTTATTGACTTCATCTCCTGGGATGGAGAAAAACTTAAGGTGGAGTTATTTGGGCAAAAAAAGTAACTGGTACGCATTTGTGTAGTGATAGTAAATGCTATTCCTACAGCAGAAGGAGCTATCCAATATGCTATGCAACATAGTGAAATTACTTTACACGATAGTAAATGTCTTGTACTAGGCTTTGGAAGATGTGGCAAACTTTTAGCACACAAACTAATGGGAATTGGTGCAAAGGTATCTGTAGAGGCTAGATCTACTACTGATTTAGCTTTTATTAGTACCTATGGTTATACACCTATTCCACTTGATGAACTTCAAGAACATCTTGGTGAATTCGATTTTATATTTAATACTATTCCTGTTATTATTCTAGATAAAGAAGCTATTGATAACCTCTCACCTCAAACAATCTATATAGAGCTTGCTTCTACTCCAGGTGGTATTGATTTAAATTACTGTAAGGAAAAAGGCATTCATCATGTCCCTGCTCCTAGCTTACCAGGTAAAGTGGCTCCTATCAGTGCAGCCCATAGTATCTACCATGGCCTTACTCTAATCTTGCGCAACCGGGGGGCAAAAATATGAACGATTTAAAAGGTTTAAAACTTGGAGTAGCACTATGTGGCTCCTTCTGTACGTTTAAAAAAGCTGTTGAACTTATTGAAGAACTTGTTAATCTAGGTATTGATGTTTATCCTATTATGTCATTTAACGCTTATTCTATCTCTACTCGCTTTGGAGATGCTAGTGATTTTATTGAGAAGATTGAATCTTTAGCTGGACGTCCTATTATTCATTCTATTAAAGATGCAGAACCCTTAGGACCAAAACACGTTATAGATGCACTCCTCATTGCACCATGTACAGGGAATACACTCGCTAAACTTTCTCATGCCATCACAGATACACCTGTATTGTTAGCCGCCAAGTCTCTTATGCGTAACGGTAGTCCTATTATTATTGCTATTTCTACTAATGATGGATTAGGCCTTAGTCTTCAAAATATTGGTCTTACTATACCTAATCAAAATGTTTATTTTGTACCTTTTGGGCAAGATGATCCTATCAAAAAACCCACTTCTCTTGTAGCAGACCTTTCAAAAACTGTAGCTACCCTTGAGAAGGCACTTAATAAAGAACAAATTCAGCCTATTGTCATTAGCTATTAAATAAAAACAAAATAAAAGCTCTCCCCATCTTTTAATATGTGGGAGAGCTTTTATTTCTATTGCTTCTCTGAGTAAATCATACAGTACTGAGTCAAACCTTTATAGGTAAACGTATCTACTACTTCAAATCCTAACTTTTTATATAGCTTTAAATTGCTTTCATTTTGAGTTTCTAAGGTGACAGGCACTTGATACTTCTTTGCTTCTGAAAGTGCATATTTAATAATTTCAGTTGCTATGCCTTGCCCCCTATACCTTTCTTTTACCCCAATCAGATCAATATGAATATACTCACCTTTAATATGGTTATAAATCCATTCTGACGAAGTATTCTGCACAGTATCAAGTACACGCTTTAATTCTTTTATAGATAGATATCTCAACATTTTTAATGATTTTATAAATCCTTTTATCAAACTCCATTTATATTTATTAGACGGCTTAAACCTATTTTCATAATAAATATATCCTATTCCCCCTATTTTTTTAGAATCTACTACTAATTTCCCATAGGGTGCAAAAATATCTAAATATACTTCAAAGAAAATCTCCATACTCTTTTTCCTTGTTTGCTTATTCGGGAGCATATACTCATAAAGCGGATCTTCATAAAAACTTTCTGCTAATACACACGCTAATTTTTGCTTTGTTTTTTTATTCTGTTTCACTAAACTTAAAATAGTTTCACCTCTTAGATTAAATTTATTAAATAAACTACTACCACTGTTATTAAGGATGTCTGCAATAAGCTTTTCCCAAAATAAGCAAGTGTTATCCCTATTATAGCACCTATAACACCTGTCAATCTACTTCCTGTTGAATAAATAATAGCTGGAAATGTCATAGCTGCTAAAACTGCATAAGGAATATAATATAAAAATGACTTCCAAAATCTAGACTTAATTTGTTTTTTCATTAACAGTAATGGAAAAACTCTTATGAAATAGGTTACTAGAGCCATTATACCTATAGATAACCATAGATTATTCATCTAATGCCTCCTCCCTAGGAAATACCCATGCTCCCATTAAACTCCCTATAATGGTTGTCAAAATAATCTTCCATCCTTCTGAAAACCAGTCAAAAACTGGTATATACCAGAAAATAAGACTAATCATAATAGTAAATAAGACAACTAATAAAACTGATTTTTGTTTTTTCATTTCTGGTACAATTAAGGCTAAAAACATCGCATAAAGTGCAATTCCCATAGCCTGTTGCATTTGACTAGATAACAATGTACACATATAGGCACCCGAAAAAGTACCCAATCCCCATCCTATATATGGACCTGCTATCATCCCTATTATTTTTACAAATGAAATTTTCTCATCTTCTAGGCTTGCTAGCGCAAAGATTTCATCTGTAATTCCAAAAGCTAAAATCATTTTCTTGATTATACTCATACTCTGTAGTTTTTGCGTAAGCGCCAAAGACATTAACATATATCTTATATTAATAATAAAAGTTGTCATCATGATTTCTATAATCGGAGCATTAGCTAAAATTAAACTTGTTCCTGCGAACTGCCCTGCTGAAGTTAAATTAGTAAGTGAAATCACTGTTGCTATCATAGGATGTATTCCACCTCTTGTAGCCATCATTCCAAAAGTAAATGATACTGGGAAATAGCCTAATGCTATAGGCATCGCTTTTTTTAGTCCTATATAAAAATCCTCTTTTACCTCATATGAAGTAATAGTTACATTACTTTCCATATCATCCTCCCTCATTTATTTACTCATAGTTATCTATTATACTCTCATTATTTTTAATTTTCCATATATAATTTTTCTCATAAAAAAAGAGATTCTATTAAGAATCTCTTTTTTTATATTATTGCTCTTCTGAAGCTTTTTCTTCTTTTTTAGGTTTTGGAAGAAGCGCTTTTCTTGATAAGTTTACTCTTCCTTGTTTATCTATTTCAGCGACTTTAACTTGGATTTCATCACCTACAGCTACTACATCTTCTACCTTTTCTACTCTCTCATGTGCAAGTTGAGAAATGTGTACTAGCCCTTCTTTACCTGGTACAAGTTCTACGAATGCACCAAAGTTCATTAATCTTACTACTTTACCATTAAATACTTGACCTATTTCTAAATCTTTAGCAATACCTTCAATGATTTCAATAGCACGTCTTGTTTTTGCTTCATCTGTTCCACAGATAAATACTCTACCATCATCTTCGATATCGATTTTCACACCTGTTTCATCTATAATCTTATTGATTGTTTTTCCTTTTGGTCCAATTACTTCACTAATCTTTTCTGGATCAATTGTAATCTGAAGAATACGTGGTGCATATGGAGAAAGCTCTGTTCTAGACTCACTAATTGATTTAAGCATAACATCATCTAAAATAGAAAGTCTTGATTTACGAGTATCTTCTAATGCCCCTTCAATGATTTCCATTGTTAATCCATCTATCTTCATATCCATTTGGATTGCTGTAATTCCTTTATGTGTTCCTCCAACTTTAAAGTCCATATCACCAAAGAAATCTTCTAATCCTTGAATATCTGTTAATAAAACGAAATCTTCATCTGTTTCTCCTGTTACAAGACCAACTGAAATCCCTGCAACTGGCGCTTTAATTGGTACACCTGCAGCCATAAGTGCTAATGTTGAACCACAAATACTTGCTTGTGATGTTGACCCATTAGAACTTACTACTTCTGATACTAAACGAATAGCATATGGGAATTCATTTTCTGTTGGAAGCACAGGTACTAAAGCTCTCTCAGCTAATGCTCCATGTCCAATTTCTCTTCTTCCTGGCGCTCTTGGTGATCTTGCTTCACCTACTGAATAAGGAGGGAAATTGTAATGGTGCATATATCTTTTTGAAACTTCTAATTCATCTAATCCATCTAATGTTTGTGTCTCAGATAATGAACCTAATGTAGCTATAGTTAATACTTGAGTTTGCCCTCTTGTAAATAAACCTGAACCATGTACTCTCGGTACTAAGTCTACCTCCGCTGCGAGTCTTCTAATTTCATCTAATTTACGACCATCTGGACGTTTGTGATCTTTAAGAATCATACGTCTTACTGTTTTCTTTTCAAAGTTATAAAATACTTCTTCTAGATAATTTAAGTACTCTTCTTTTTCATTTTCTGTAAGCTTAGCTACAACTTCTTCTTTTAATGCACGTAATTGTTCTTCACGTACTTGCTTATCATCTGTAAATACTGCAGTTTCCATTCTTTCATCACCAATTATTGCTGTGATTTCTTTAAAAATATCTTCTGGTACGACAGTTTTTGTATAATTTAATTTTTTCTCTTTTCCACAGTCAGCTTTAATAGAATTAATAAATTCTACAATTTCTTGGTTAACTTCATGACCTTTTTTGATTGCAGCTAACATAATATCTTCTGAGATTTCATTAGCTCCAGCCTCAATCATCATAACTTTTTTACTTGTAGATGATACAGTAAGCGCTAATTCACTTACTTCACGTTGTGCTGAAGTTGGGTTAATAACAAGTTCTCCATCAACATATCCTACTTGTACAGATCCAACTGGTCCTGCAAATGGAATTTCTGAAATATCTACTACTAACGATGCCGCAATCATAGCAGTTACTTCTGGTGAACAATCTTGTTCTACTGAAAGTACAGTAGTCGTAATTACAACATCATTACGATAGTCTTTTGGGAAAAGTGGTCTCATCGGTCTATCAATAACTCTTGATGTTAAAATAGCTCTCTCTGATGGGCGCCCTTCTCTTTTAATATATCCTCCAGGAATCTTACCTACTGCATAGAATTTTTCTTCATAGTTAACACTTAATGGGAAGAAATCAATTCCTTCTTTAGGCTCTGCACTTGCTACTACTGTAGCTAAAATTGTTGTATCCCCATAACTTACTATTGCACTTCCATTAGCTAATTCTGCAACCTTACCAATTTCTACTTTTAGTTCTCTACCTGCTAAGGTAGTGGAATATGTTTTTACCATAACAATTCCCCTTTCTCTTTTTTAGAATATGAAGAGAAACATAACTTGCGCAATCTTATAAGTTTCTAGCTTTATCTAGCCTCTTATAACATTGCACAATCAGTATGCGTTCTCTTCTTTAAATATTTACAAAAAAGGGTGGATAGCCTCCACCCTGTCCTGTTTTATTATTATTTTCTGATTCCTAAATCTTTGATGATTGCACGGTATCTTTCGATATCTGTTTTGATTAGGTAATCTAAAAGACCTCTTCTTTTACCAACCATCATTAATAATCCACGACGTGAATGGTGATCTTTTTTGTGTGTACGTAAGTGGTCTGTTAAGTGGTTGATTCTTTCTGTAAGAAGTGCGATTTGTACTTCTGGAGAACCAGTATCGTTAGCAGTTCTTGCGTATTTTTCCATGATTTGTTGTTTAAGTTCTTTTGTCATTGTTGTATCCTCCTAATGATTGACTATGTCCTATTACTAAGATAAGGTCGGAGTATCCGCTATCTGAGTAATGGCTTTTAATACTTCCCAAGTATAGCATATATCAGTTATGCTTGTAAACTACTTATATATTTCCAAAGAATTTTTTTTGCATTCTGTGTGTCTTGTTTTAATTGCTCCACCAATTCATCTAATGAATTGAATTTATGTTCTGGTCTCATAAATTCATAAAGTGCAATTTCAACCTTTTCACCATATATAAATTCATTAAAATCAAAAATATTTGTCTCTATGGTTTTTGATTTTCCTTGTACTGTAGGATTATATCCTATATTAGTTATACCCAAATAATGATTAGTATATACCTTTATTGTACTAGCATATACACCATTGGGTGGATAGACTCTATTTTCATCTGCCTCTACATTAGCGGTAGGAAAACCTATAGTTCGTCCTAAAGCTTTTCCATGAACTACTTCACCCCTAATTGTATATGGATTACCTAGTAGTTCTATCGCTTTAGTCATCTCACCTTGCATGATAAGATTTCTTATATTCGTACTTGATATAGTCATTCCTTGACTTTTCACAGTATCTAAGGCACATATTTCTACCTCATATTTTTGACCAAGTTCTTGCATATGTAGAATATCGCCTTTTTTATCTTTTCCAAAATAATAATTACTGCCTATAATTACAACTCTAGCTTTAAGTTGTTTGACTAATATATCTTTAAAAAATTGTTCTGGTGTAATACTAGAAAACTCCTTAGTAAATGGATATTCAATAAAAATATCTACTCCCATAGAATCTATCTTAGATTTTTTTTCTTCTCTAGACGTTAAAAGGGGCTTGGGATTTTTTCCTAACACCCAAGTTGGATGAGGGTAAAAAGATAATGCTATAACTTGTAAACCCGTTTTCTTCGCCTTTTCTTTGGCTCTGTCAAAAAGTTTCTGATGTCCTAAATGTACACCGTCAAAATTGCCTAATACAACTATACTTCCTACTGTTTGATTAATTTCTGTTGTACCATAGATATACCTCATACGACCCCTCCTTTCCATCTATTAACCCTTAGTAAAAAACATTTTATCTACAATTAAACTATCACTACTTGTATCTACCTTATAAATTCCAATAAAGTTTTCTGCTTTATCAAATACACGAATCAATTCTTCATTTTCAACTTTAAACTCTGAAACATCTTTAAAACTGAGCTTGTTTCCATTATATAAAGCCTTTTCAGCACTTGGTTTAGCATATACTTTAGTATACTTATTAAATATACTCTCTAAGGTATCTAAATAGTCCTCAACGTGGTCTCTTACTTGTTCTAACTCACTTAGCTTAATACTCTTATCCAGTTTGTATTCGCCTACTTGTGTTCTTAAAAGATTTCCCATATGAGCTCCACACCCTAATGTTTTACCAATATCTGTACAAAGTGTTCTGATGTATGTCCCTTTTGAACAATGAACTCTTATTTTAAAGCGCTCTTTAGATAACCACTCTATTATCTCACATTTATAAATATATACTGTTCGAGCTGGTCTTTCAACAACTATACCTTTTCTCGCTAACTCATATAACCTTACTCCACCCACTTTAATAGCTGAATACATAGGTGGAACTTGAGTGTATGCTCCATTAAACGAATCTACTACTTTTTGTATCTCTTCTTGTGTAACATTGACCGCAAAAGATTCTACAATTTCACCTGTTGCATCTTCTGTTGTTGTATACGCTCCTAAAATAACTTCTGCCTCATAGCACTTATCTGCATCTGTTAAATAGGGTACGATTTTTGTAGCCTTTCCTATACAAATAGGCAATACTCCTTCTGCATCTGGGTCTAATGTTCCTGTATGCCCAATTTTTCTTTCACGTAGTATTCCTCGTGCTTTAGCCACTACATCATGTGATGTATAGCCTTTTTCTTTGTATATATTTATTATTCCGTGTATCATATAGTTCCTTTCTAAATGTCTCTTATAAGTTCATTAGACTCATCTTAACTTGTTCTAAAACATCTTCTAATTTTCCTACTAATGTTGCTCCAGCAGCTCTTATATGGCCACCTCCACCAAAAGTTTGGCAAATAGCTGCTACATCATAAGGGGCTATGCTCCGTAAACTCAATTTATATTTATCTTCCTCTAAGGGATAAACAAATGCCGCTACACACACACCTTCTATATCTTTAATATAGTTCACAATTCCTTCGATATCCGATTTATTTGCCTCATATTTTTTCATTTCTTCTTCCGTTACATAAGAAATATAAATTTTACGCTCAGATAATACACTTATATTTTTTGCAACTACCCCTTGCATTTGAATAGTCTTTAGTGTTCTTGCATGTATAATATGATGATAAATCAAACTATAATCTATAGGAATTTCTAATAATTTAGCTGCTATTAAGTGAGTACTGGGTTTAGTAGAAGAATGCATAAACCCACCTGTATCAAATACAATTCCTGTATAAATAGCCTTTGCTATTTCTTCTGTAATAGGTACTTCTGCCTGTTCAATCAAATTAAACACCAATTCGGAAGTAGAAGAACCATCTTTCTGTACATAATTGAGTTGTGCAAAATCAGGGTTTGTATGATGATGATCAATATTAATCGTCAATTCTGCTTTATTAAAATAAGTTTCATATTCCCCTAATCTTTGTAGGTCTCCACAATCTAAGCTAATAAAGGTATCATATTGCCCTTCATAGTGTTGCTGAATATTAACTTGTTGTACCAGATAATCATACTTATTAGGAATTTCTTCAATAAGAATAGTATAAGGGATATGAAAAAATTTACATATCCCCGCCATACCTACTAAAGAACTAATTGCATCTCCATCTGGACTTACATGTGCACCCATTAAAATGTGCTTTGATGCTTTAATAGAATCTATTATTCTTATTAGTTCCATAGTGTCCTCTATCTTTCTTTAATTGTCACTTGATTGCATAACTTCATGAATTACTTTTGCCATCTTCATTCCATATTCCATAGATTCATCTAATCTAAATAGAAGCTCTGGTGTATTACGTAAGTTCACACGTCTTGCAATTTCCTTACGAATGTATCCACTTGCTGCATTAAGACCTTTAATCGCATCTTCTTTTTTAGTATCTTCAAGTACACTAATATAAATTTTACAATACTTAAGGTCATTTGTTGTATCTACTTCAACAACACTAATTAATGCATTATTAACTCTTGGATCCTTAATTTCATTTCTTATTAATTCTGCAACTTCTTTTCTAATCGCCTCATTAATTCTAATTGTTCTTTGGCTAGCCATGATGTTTTACCTTCCTATCTTGGTATTTCTTCCATGATGAAAGCTTCTACCACGTCGTTTTCTTTAAGGTCATTAAATCTTTCAAACATAACACCACACTCATATCCTGTATTAACTTCTTTGGCATCATCTTTGAATCTCTTAAGTGATGTTAGCTTTCCTTCGTATACTACGATACCATCTCTAACGATACGTACTCCTGAGTTACGAGCAATCTTACCATCTGTTATATAAGCTCCACCTACAGTTCCTACTCCAGATACCTTAAATGTTTGTCTGATTTGAGCATGACCTGTAATTTTTTCTACGAATTCTGGGTCTAGCATACCTTTCATCGCAGCTTCAATATCTTCAATTGCATTGTAGATTACTCTATATAAACGAACATCTACTTCTTCTCTTTCTGCAATAGCTTTTGTACTTGGTTCTGGACGTACATTAAATCCAATGATAATAGCTCCTGAAGCAGATGCAAGCATAACATCAGACTCTGTAATCGCTCCTACTCCACCATGTATTGTACGTACTCTTACTTCTTCATTTGAAAGTTTTTCAATACTTTGACGAACTGCTTGTACTGATCCCTGTACGTCCGCTTTAACTACAACGTTAAGGTCTTTCACTTTTCCTTCTTGAATTTGAGTAAATAAGTCATCAAGTGATACTTTATTTGGTGTTTGACCAATAAGTTGTACTCTTCCTTGAGCTTTTACTTTTTCAGCTGCTTGTCTTGCTTGTTTATCATTGTTAGCTACATAGAACATATCTCCTGCAGTTGGTACTTCTGAAAGTCCTAAAATTTCTACTGGTGTAGATGGGCCTGCTTTTTTAACTTGACGACCTTTATCATCTACCATTGCACGAATTCTACCATGTGCACTACCTGCTACAATTGGATCTCCTATTTTAAGTGTTCCACCTTGTATAAGTACAGTTGCTACTGGTCCACGACCTTTATCAAGCTGTGCTTCAATAATTGTTCCACGTGCTTTTTTATTTGGATTTGCTTTATAGTCACTCATTTCTGAAACTAAAAGAATCATTTCAAGTAGTGTATCTAATCCTTCTTTTTTCATAGCTGATACTGGTACACAGATTGTTTCTCCACCCCAGTCTTCTACTAAAAGACCTTGATCTGCTAATTCTTGTTTAACTCTATCAGGATTTGCTCCTACTTTATCCATTTTATTAACTGCTACGATAATTTGTACTCCTGCTGCTTTAGCATGGTTAATCGCTTCAATTGTTTGTGGCATAACCCCATCATCTGCTGCAACTACTAGAATAGCAATATCTGTAACTTGAGCACCTCTCATACGCATCGCTGTGAAAGCCTCATGTCCTGGTGTATCTAAGAAAGTAATATTTTTACCATTTAACTTAACTGTTGATGCCCCAATATGCTGTGTAATTCCTCCAGCTTCTCTTGTTGTAACACTTGTTGAACGAATAGCATCAAGTAATGATGTTTTACCATGGTCAACGTGCCCCATTACAACTACAACTGGTGGTCTTTCTTGTAAGTCCTTCTCATTATCTTGTTCTTCTGCAAAGATTTCTTCTAATAAATCTTTTTCTTCTTCTTGTTCTACAATAATATCAAATTCTTCTGCTACAGCTACTGCTGTTTCAAAATCAATTTCTTGGTTAATCGTAACCATTTTACCTTGCTTCATAAGTAATTTGATCAGTTCAATTGATCCTACACCAATTTTTTCTGCTAAATCTTTTACAGTGATTGCACTACCTACTTCTATTACTTTAAGATCATTTTCTAAGTTTGTGTTGTCTAAATTATTTTGTTGTCCCATGCTACCTGCCTTTTCGTATTCACGATTTTTCTTATTTTTTTTAGATTTTTTATTCTGAGATTGCTTGAGTGCTTGTTGAACTTCTTTTTTAATGGGTTCTACTACACTAATTTCTTTCTGATCTTCATCAGTATCAGTTTCTTCTACTTCTCTTAACTCACTAGGTGGTACTTTTTCATTTAATTGTTGTTCAGATTCTGTCTTAGTTTCCTCTTTAGTTGATTCGTTGGTATAGTACTCAATGATTAAATTAGCTTCCTCATCTTCTAAGGAACTCATATGGCTATGTACTTCAAAACCATACTCCTGTAATTTATTCATGATCTCTTTAGTACTTATATTTAACTGTTTTGCTACTTCATATACTCTAACTTTTGACATGAATCCACCTCCATTATTTATCTAACTATCACCCATTTTTATCATATCCATTAATTTCTCCGCAAGTTTTTGATCTAGTACTGCTACTGCTACTCTTTCTTCTTTGCCTAACATGGCACCTAATTCATCTCTTTGGCCCCATTCTATACAAGGAATCTTTCTATACGCACACTTATCATTAAAGAATTTTTTTGTATTTTTAGATGCATCTTCTGTAACTAAAACAAGGTAAGCTTCTTCTCCCAATACTGCTTGCTTCACAGAAAATTCTCCTGAGATGATATTTCTTCCTTTTTGACACAGTGCTAAAAGTTGATAAATCTTTTTATTATTCATTTTCTTTGAACTCTTTTCTTAAATCATTATAGATTTCTTTATCAACTGCCATTTTAAAGGATCTTTCTAATCCCTTATTTTTCTCAGCTTTATTGAGGCATTCTATATCCTTACAAATATAAGCCCCTCTCCCTGGCTTCTTACCTGTAAAGTCTAAAGAGAACTCACCTTCATTATTTCTTACCACTCTTATTAGTTCCCTTTTGTCTTTCATTTCATTACATCCTGTACATTTACGTAAAGGAATTTTTCTTGTTTTCATGGACATCCTACTCCTCTACTTGGTCACTACTAGTAGCTTCGCTCTTGATGTCTATTTTCCATCCAGTTAATTTAGCAGCAAGTCTTACATTTTGCCCGCCTTTACCAATTGCAAGTGTTAAAATATTTTCTGGTACAAGTACTTTTGCACTTCTTTCCATTCCTTTTTCATTCTCTGCTTCTTCTAGTTGTACATCAACTACCTTAGCTGGACTAAGTGCTGCTTCAATGAATTCTTTTGGATCTTCACTCCATTTTACAACATCAATTTTTTCTCCATTAAGCTCGTCTACTACAAGGTTAATTCTTTTTCCTTTTTCTCCAACACATGCTCCTACTGGATCTACTGATGGATCATTTGAATGCACAGCAATTTTAGTACGAGATCCTGCTTCTCTTGCAATACTCTTAATCACTACTGTACCATCTTTAATCTCTACAACTTCTTGTTCAAAGAGTCTTTTTACTAAATCTGGGTGAGTACGAGATACAATAACTTGTGCTCCACCTTTTGATTTAGAATCTGCTCTTTGTTCATTTTTATTAAAGTCTTTTACATTAATTAGATAGAATGATTTTCTTCTTCCTTGATCATCATTCATTTGTTCTTCAAATTGTTCCCCCATCATTGCTTCTGTTAATGGAAGTGATGCTTCTGCATGATCTAATTGAACGATATAACCATTCTTTTCTCTTCTTAGTACTCGACCTTTTATAATGTCATTTAATTTTACACTATATTCTTCGAATATCATTTGTCTTTCAGCTTCTTTAATTTTTTGAATAACTACTTGTTTTGCATTTTGAGCAGCTATTCTACCAAAATTTCTTGGTGTAATTTCTACATCTATTAAGTCATCAATATCAATAATTGGATTGATTTTTCTTGCATCTGATACTGAAATTTCAATAACATCATTGAAAACTTCCTCATCATCTACAACACGTTTTGTAGTGAAAACTTTTACATCTCCTGTTTCTTCATCAATATTTACTTTAATGATTTGCTTTGAACCGCCACTATTTCCAAAGTGCTTTTTACAAGCAGCTTCGATTGATTGCTTAATTGCATCAAATAACTTCCCTCTATTAATTCCTTTTGACTCAGCAATTTGATCAATCGCTGTAATAAACTCTTGATTCATTTTAATCCTCCTCTAACTATCCCTCTGTCTAAAATAATATTGCCAGTCTTACGCTTACAACATTTTTCATATTTATTTCTATATCCGTACCCTCTTCATTTCTAATCGTTAATACTTCTTCTACCTTAGAAATAAGCTTCCCTTGGATATGTTTCTTTTTATTAATTGCTTCATATAATTTTACATCTACTACTTCACCATTAAATCTTTCAAAATCTTTATCTTTCTTGATAATTCTATCAAGTCCTGGTGAACTTACTTCTAACATATAAGGCATTTCAATTGGATCTTTTTCGTCTAGAACAACTTCTATTGCCCTACTTGTTTTTTGACAATCATCGATTGCTATTCCGCCTTCTTTGTCTATATATATTCTTAAATAGTAGTTAGGTCCCTCTTTAACAAACTCTAAATCAACTAACTCAAAGTTGAACTCTTCTAAAATAGGTTCTAGATAATTTGTTACATCATTTAGTATTTGTTTTTTATTCATCCTGACTCATCCTCTCATGCATATAGTTTCTCATAATCTAAAACTATATATTCATCCATGCATATAGAAAGAGTGGGCATATACCCACTCTTTCTACACACGTCACTATTTTATACTAAAAAAGTATAATACTTTTTGTTCTAAAAATCAAGACTATATTAGAATAAACTTAATTGACTAATCTTTATAAGCTATACTAACTCTTGGATTTCTTTCATAAAAGCATCAAATAATTCCTCTTCTTTTACCTTGCGAATAATTTCACCTTTTTTGAAAATAATTCCTTCTTTTTTCCCACCAGCTATACCAATATCTGCTTCTCTCGCTTCTCCTGGTCCATTCACTACACAGCCCATTACAGCAATTTTTAAGTCTTTCTTGATATGCTTAGTATGCTCTTCTACCTTTTGTGCTAAACCAATTAAATCTACATTAGTTCTTCCACATGTTGGACATGAGATAATTTCCACTCCAAATTTTCTAAGGCCTAATGATTGTAATACATACCTCGCACATTCAATCTCTTTAATTGGATCATCTGATAAAGAAACTCTTATGGTATCTCCTATTTCCCTGGAAAGAA
The DNA here is from genome assembly GCA_051659885.1 of Cellulosilyticaceae bacterium. GTDB lineage: Bacteria > Bacillota > Clostridia > Lachnospirales > Cellulosilyticaceae > JAVVPO01. Next base: position 7,344 of record JBOFPL010000123.1, on the reverse strand, counting down.
TAGCACCTAATCCTACAGAAGATTTAATTGTTCCTCTATACAGAGTTCCTGACTCTGTAATTCCTACATGTAGTGGATACTTATACTTTTCTGCAAATAAAGTATATGCCTCTATAGCTAATGGTACATTAGATGCCTTTAAAGAAACTACAATATCTCTAAAATCCATCTCTTCTAAAATATCAATATGCTTTTTTGCACTCTCAATCATTGCTTCTGCATTGACATGTCCGTATTTTTGCAGTAATTCTTTCTCTACAGACCCAGAGTTCACACCTATTCTAATAGGAATTTGATAATCTTTAGCTTTTTTTACTACAGTTTCTACACGTTCTCTACTCCCAATATTTCCCGGGTTAATTCTCAATTTATTGATCCCATTTTCTATAGCCATAAGTGCTAAACGATAATCAAAATGAATGTCTGCTACTATAGGGATATGAATTTTAGGTATGATTTTTTCTAAAGCTCGCGCGGCTGTTTCATCTGGCACAGCTACTCGAATTATTTCACATCCAGCTTCTTCTAGTTGTAAAATTTGATTTACTGTTGCATCTACATTTTCTGTTTTTGTATTACACATTGATTGGATAGCAATCGGGTTATTACCCCCAATTTTCAAATCCTTTATTTGAATTACTCTTGTTTCACTTCTTGTATTCCACATCACGTTATAATCCTCACTATATCATTATAGAGCACAACTACCATTAAAATCATGAGCATTACAAATCCTATAAAATGTACCATGCCTTCTTTTTCTGGACTAATTGGTTTACCTCGTACTAATTCAATGAGTGTAAATACAATTCTTCCACCATCAAGTGCTGGTAATGGTAATAGATTAAGTACTGCTAAGTTAGCAGATAAAAGTGCTCCTATATATACCATCTGCATAATCGCTTCTAATAATCCATACTGAATCGTTGCGTTCCAAGCGTCAGAGCTTACCTGTACAACGCCTACAATACCTGCTAAATCATTCACTGCAACTTGTCCTGTAATGATTTGTATAAACCCACCAAAGACCATAGTAATCATTCCAAAGGTTCCTAACAAGCCTTCTTTTATGGCTACAAATAAATTACCTCGTTCTAAGCCTGTAATAAATCCAAATTTTGCTGTTCCATCTTCTACAATGGTAGGTTTGATGCGTAACGTTTTATCTTGACCATTACTTGTTTTAATTTGAAATTCATAAGTTTTTTCTACATCTTTAAGGACTTCACTAATATCACTTAATCGCTTTACTTTGATACCCTCTACTGAGACAATTTCATCCCCAACTTGTAATCCTGCTACTGCTGCTGGCATATCAGGTTGTACTACCTCTACGGTTGTTCCCTGGTATCCTCTATAGCCAATAACTAAACTAAGGAGTAACCATGCTAATAAAAAGTTCATAAAAGCCCCTGCTGCAAAAATAATTAGTCTTTGCCAAGGTGACTTAGAGGTCATGGAATCTATTCCTGTAGATTCTCCAGCTTCACCTTCCATAGCACAGAATCCTCCTATCGGAAAAGCTCTAATTGAATAAAGCGTTTCTCCTTTTTGCTTGCCCCATATTTTAGGTCCCATACCTATAGCAAATTCATTGACTCTAACACCCATTTTTTTTGCGGCTATATAGTGTCCCCACTCATGTATAAGTACTATCAGTGCAAACATCAGTACAATCATAAGTATTTTTGTTATCATTCTTCAACCTTCTTTCTACTATACTCCCTTGCCCAATTATCTGCTTCTAGTATTTCCTCAAGGCTTGGTCTATTTATACATATGTGTGAATCCATTACTTCATGTATAATTTGAGGGATTTTTAAGAATGAAATTTTACCTTTCAAAAATGCTTCTACTGCTATTTCATTTGCTGCATTAAGTACAGCTGGCATTGTCCCACCTTGTTTTAATGCAGTGTATGCTAAATCCAAACAAGGAAACAGCTCTCTTTTAGGCGTATCAAAAGAAAGACTCTTTAATTTTGTCCAATCTAACTTAGGTATATACGTAGCTTGTTCTCGATCTGGATAATAAATAGCATATCCAATAGGATGTCTCATATCTGGCATTCCTAACTGTGCAATAGTAGAGCCATCTATATACTCTACCATTGAATGGATAATACTTTCCTTATGCACTACTACATCTATTTGTTCTAAATCTACGTTAAATAAGTGCTTTGCCTCAATTACTTCTAATCCTTTATTCATGAGAGTTGCTGAATCTATTGTTATTTTGCTCCCCATACTCCAATTAGGATGGTTCAACGCATCTTCAATAGAAACATTCTCTAGCATATCTTTCGTATAGTCTCTAAACGGCCCTCCAGAAGCTGTTAGGATAAGGCGTGAAATTTCTTCATGCTTTCCAGCTTTTAAAGATTGAAAAATAGCTGAGTGCTCACTATCTACAGGTAAAATTTCTACGTTATGTGCCCTAGCTAACTCCATCACAAGTTCCCCTGCTGTAACTAGTGTCTCTTTATTTGCTAATGCAATATTTTTACCAGCTTTAATTGCTTCTATAGTTGGTAATAACCCAATCATTCCGACTACTGCAGTGAGTACCAAATCAGCTTCTTTGTGACAAGCTGCTTGAATAAGTCCTTCCATGCCACAGAATACTTCTATTTGTTTATTTTCTGCTTGTAACCTTTCTTGTAGTTCTTTTCCTTTTTCCTCATTCATTACCCCTACCAGTTTAGGTTTAAATTCTAAAATTTGTTCATATAGTAAGTCAATGCTTGTATGAGTAGTTAAAGCTACTACTTCTAGGTTATCATCTTTTCTCACTACATCTAGCGTTTGTGTCCCAATGGAACCTGTTGATCCCAGAATAGATATTTTTTTTTGTTTCACGTCTCTAGACTCCTTTTACACATTAAATAGTAATATGTTTGATCGTATATACTAATGCAATATAGATAACTGGTGCAACCAATAGAATACTATCAAATCGATCAAGTACCCCACCATGTCCTGGGAAAAGATGTCCAAAATCTTTTTCTCCTATTGTTCTTTTAATCGAAGAAGCTGCGAGATCTCCCATTTGGGATAAAATAGCTGCCACAAATACAATCGCTACAATGATCCATATACTTTCTCTCATAATTTGATACTGGAAACTCGTAAACACATAAGTATAAATATAAGCCATTGCACCTGCACCTACAGCTCCTCCAATAGCACCTTCTATTGTCTTTTTAGGACTTAATACTGGTGCTAACTTATGCTTACCAAAGAATCTGCCTGCAAAATACGCACAGGTATCACTTCCCCATGCACTAATAAATACTAACCATACTAAAAAACTTCCATATTGTACATTTCTAATTGCTAAAATAAAACTCAATAGCGCCCCTACATAGATGGGCGCAAGTAGCGTAATCCCTACATCTACTATCGAATACTTTGGATATTTAAGCACCATCCATACCAAAAGGATAATGAGTACTGTCGCTATATAAATCACATAATTATCAAAGAAAAATTCCATCCATATAAAATAAACAGCAGTACTTCCCAAAGCAATCACTCTCATAGGAGCATATTTTTTCCCTAACATTTTACAATATTCATCTACTCCTATTAACGCAATCACTAAAGCGGCTATTTTTAGAGTAGGATTTCCTAGTATCATAATTAATATAACTAGAGGTATTCCCACAACTCCCGTTAATACGCGTGTCAACATACTACTTCCTCCTACTCACTCTTCCCAAATCGTCTTTTCCTCTTACTGTATTCTTCTATTGCTTTATCAAACTCTTTTTTTGTAAACTCTGGCCATGAACACTCTGTAAAATAAAACTCACTGTATGCCAATTGCCATGGTAAGAAATTACTCGTTCTTATCTCACCACTAGTACGAATCATCAAATCTGGATCTGGTATACCTGCTGTGTCCAAGTAGCTCGCAATAATCTCTTCTGATATCTCGTTTTGTTTAACTTTATCAACTAAAATATCTTTTACCAAAGACTGACAAGCTCTTACAATTTCATCTCTACCGCCATAGTTTAAAGCAATACATACACATAATCCTGTTTTATCTTTTGTTAATGTTTCTAACTCAGTAATTTGTTCTTTAATATCCTGTGCTAAAGGTGCTCTATCCCCAATAACTTTAAATTTGATATTTTTTCTTTTTGCACGCCTTAAGTGATCTTTCAGATATTTCCTCATAAGATTCATGAGTCCATCTACTTCATCTTGTGGCCTATTCCAATTTTCAGTAGAAAATGCATACGCAGTTAAATATTTTACGCCTAATGCATCTGCATAATCTGTCATTTCCCTTAAGATCTCACTACCTTTTTTATGCCCTTCATTTCTTGATAAACCTTTTGCTTTGGCCCATCTCCCATTACCATCCATTATAACAGCTACATGTGTTGGAATTTTGTTGGTCTCCATAGTGTGTTTACTCCTCCTAAAACAACAAAAACCCCTCATATTGAGGAGTTTTGTATAAATTATACAGCTAAAATTTCTTTGTTTTTATTCTCAATATGACGATCTACTTCATCTATGAATTTATCTGTTAATTTTTGTACACTTGTTTCAATTGTAGTATATTCGTCTTCTGTAATCTCTTTGTTTTTCTCCATTTTTTTGAAAGCATCTAATGCTTCTCTTCTAATATTTCTAACAGCTACTTTTGCATTTTCGCCTTTTTTCTTAACTTCTTTAGTTAATTCTTTTCTACGCTCTTCTGTAAGTTCTGGGAAAATAAGTCTGATAACCTTTCCATCATTTGATGGGTTAAGACCAAGATCTGATTCATAAATTGCTTTTTCGATACCTTTAAGTACAGATGCATCCCATGGTTGAATTTGTAAAATACGAGCTTCTGGTACGCTAATATTCCCTACTTGTGCAATAGGAGTTTGTGTACCGTAGTAATCTACTGATAAACGATCTAATACATGTGGATTAGCTCTTCCAGCTCTGATTGTATTAAATTCACTTAAAAGTGAATCCATTGTTTTTTGCATTTTTTGTTCAAATTTTGCTATTTCTTCTCTCATAAAATATACCTCCTAAAATTAATCTACGTATATAGTTGTTCCTACTGGCTCACCTGCTGCTGCTCTTAAAATACCATCTTCCATACCTAAATCAAATACGATAATAGGAAGTTTTTGATCAATACATAATGTAGCTGCTGCAGCATCAATAGCTTTTAGGTTTTGTGCTAATACATCTTGGCAAGAAATACGTTCATATTTTTTAGCTGATGGATTAAGTTTTGGATCACTATCGTATACTCCATCTATGTTTTTTGCAAATAGTAGTGCATCTACTTCTACTTCGCACCCTCTTAGAGCTGCCCCTGTATCTGTAGAGAAAAACGGATGACCTGTTCCCCCTGCAAAGAATACTATCTTATTGTTTTTCATATGTAGCATAGCGCTATCTTTTGAAAACATTTCTGTCATATTCCCTACAGCAAATGGTGTTTGAACAACTGCTCCCATACCTTCTGCTCTACATACATCTGCTACATAAATAGCATTCATAACAGTTGCTAACATACCAATTTGGTCAGCTTTTGTTCTATCCATGTTTCCAGAAGTTCTTCCTCTCCAGAAGTTTCCTCCACCTATTACTACACATACTTCTGTATTATTTTCCATGAGTTGTTTAAGTTCTCTCACAACTCTAGTAATAGTCTCATGATCAAATCCTCTGGTATTATCTCCTGCTAAAGCTTCTCCACTTAATTTAACTAATACTCTATTATATTTCTGCATTCTTTTTCACCTTCCTGCTACGAATACTGTACCATAAAAAATTATTTATTTCTAGATGTATTTTCAAAATCCATCCTAAAAAAAAGGGACACTGTAGTGTCCCTATTTGTATAATTAACCGTTGATTTGTTTTGCAACTTCTTCAGCAAAGTTTTCTGTTGCTTTTTCAATACCTTCGCCAGTTTCAAAACGAACAAAGTTTTTAACTACGTCTTGATTTCCTAATTCAGCTGCAACATATTTAGCTACTGTTAAATCTGGATCTTTAACGTATTCTTGCTCTAATAAACAAATTTCTTTAAGTTGTTTATTTAATCTTCCTGTAATCATTTTTTCAATGATGTTTTCTGGTTTACCAGGATTTTCATTGATTGCTTGATGCATTAAGATTTCTTTTTCTTTAGCAATTTTCTCTGGAGAAACATCGTTCATTGAGATGTATTCTGGATTTACAGCAGCAATTTGCATTGCTACGTTTCTTCCTACTTCTTTAGCTTTTGCATCTTCAGTTGCTAATTCAACGATAGAAACGATTTTACCACCACCATGTGTGTAGGCAACTAATGTTCCTTCTGTTGTTAAACGAGCAAAACGACGAAGTGTTAAGTTTTCACCGATTGTTGCGATTTTTTCTGTTAATACATCTCCAACTGTTGTAGATGCATCTTCAATCCATGGTAATGCTTTTAATTCTTCTACATCACTTACTTCGTTTTCAAGAACCATTTGAGCAACTTGATTTACGAAAGTAACGAATTGATCATTTTTAGCAACGAAATCAGTTTCTGAGTTAATTTCAACTAAAGCTGCAGTTTTTCCGTCTGCTGCCACTGCTTCTTTTACAAGACCTTCAGCTGCAATACGACCAGCTTTTTTAGCTGCTTTTGCTAATCCTTTTTCACGTAAAACTTCGATAGCTTTTTCGATATCTCCGTTTACTTCTACTTCTTGTAAAACTTTTTTGCAGTCCATCATACCTGCGCCTGTTCTTTCACGTAATTCTTTTACCATAGCAGCTGTGATTGCCATATCTATTACCTCCAGAGATTTATTATTCAGCGATTACTTCTTCTGTGCTGTTTTCTACTGTTTCTTCTGTTGTAGTTTCAAAGATTTCACCTTGGTTTGTTTCGATGATTGCATCTGCCATTTTAGCTACGATTAATTTAACCGCACGGATAGCGTCATCGTTACCTGGGATTACGTAGTCAACTTCTTCTGGATCACAGTTTGTATCTACGATTGATACTACTGGAATTCCTAAGATATGCGCTTCTTGGATAGCGATTCTTTCTTTTCTTGGGTCTACTACGAACATTACATCTGGAATCTCTTTCATTTCTTTGATTCCACCAAGGTTTTTCTCAAGTTTGTCCATTTCTTTACGAAGTTCGATTACTTCTTTTTTAGGAAGCACTTCGAAAGTTCCATCTTGTTCCATAGCTTCTAATTGTTTTAATCTAGCTACACGGCTTTTGATTGTTGAGAAGTTAGTAAGCATACCACCTAACCATCTTTGGTTTACGTAGTACATTCCACAACGCTCTGCTTCAGATTTGATTGAATCTTGAGCTTGTTTTTTAGTACCT
>JBOFPL010000122.1:0-3249 GCA_051659885.1 Cellulosilyticaceae bacterium | reverse complement strand
TCATGAATTTGGCTATACGCTATTTTAGCCGCTTCAAAATCTGGCATTTCATGTGCATCTCTTGGAATCTCTACATAGACTAATTGGCTATCCACTGCTTTGAAACTTCCACTCACACAGTGCTCCGCTTCTCCTAAGTTACAAGTGAAGGCAATAAGTGTTGGTGGTACATGAAGATTTTCAAAAGTTCCTGACATACTATCTTTTCCACCAATGGCACCAATGCCTAACTCTTTTTGAGCTTTAAGGGTTCCTAGTAATGCCGCTACTGGTTTTCCCCACTTCACAGCCTCTTCACCTAATCTTTCAAAGTACTCTTGGAAAGAAAGATAAGTTTTTGTGTAATCTGCTCCCAAAGCAACAATTTTAGCAACACTTTCAAGTACTGCATAAAGCGCTCCATGGAATGGTGATTGTTCAGATAAATAAGGATCAAAACCATGTGTCATATAAGTTGCTGCTGTTGTTTCTCCTTTTAAAGTAGGTACCTTAGCAACCATCCCTACTTCTTTTGTTAATTGATTTTTGCCACCATATGGCATCAATACACTTGCTGCACCAATTGTTGAGTCAAACTGTATTCCCAATCCTTTTTGAAGTCCTACATTTAAATCACTGAGTGTTTCTAATACATTTTCTTTTGTAAGTGCTTTTGTTGTTTTGATGAGCTGAGGGGCTGTCACTTTAGCTGCACGCTTTTGTGTAATCCCCGCACTATCTAAGAAAGTACGATCAATCGCTACAATTTCCTCGCCTCTCCACTTCATCACTAATTTATGTTCACCCGTTACTCTTGCTACGGTTACTGCATTTAAATTCTCTTGGTTACAAAGCGCTTTGACTTTCTCTTCATCTTTTGCTTCTATAGCAATGGCCATGCGCTCTTGAGACTCTGAAATCGCAAGTTCTGTACCATCTAATCCTGTATATTTGACAGGTACTTGATCTAAGTCAATCACTAATCCTTCTGCGATTTCTCCAATAGCTACACAAACACCACCTGCTCCAAAGTCATTACATCTCTTAATACAAGTTGTAAAGTCTGGATTCCTGAAGAGTCTTTGTAATTTTCTTTCTTCTACTGGATTCCCTTTTTGCACTTCACTACCACATACTTTAATAGACTCTTCTGTATGCTCTTTTGAAGATCCTGTTGCTCCACCGCAACCATCTCTTCCAGTCGCTCCACCAAGTAATAAGATGATATCTCCATCTGTTGGCTCTTCTCTTCTTACTTGTGCTTTAGGAACAGCTCCTACTACCGCTCCTACCTCTAGACGCTTTGCTTTATAACCTGGGTGATAGTACTCTTTAACTTCACCTGTTGCTAATCCAATTTGGTTACCATATGCACTATAACCATTTGCTGCTGTTTGTGTAATCTTTCTTTGTGGTAATTTTCCTTTGATGGTTTCTTCTACCGCTTCATTTGGATCAGCTGCTCCTGTTACACGCATTGCTTGATACACATAAGACCTACCTGAAAGTGGATCACGAATTGCTCCACCTAGACAAGTTGCTGCACCACCAAATGGTTCGATTTCTGTTGGGTGATTATGTGTTTCATTTTTAAAGAGAATAAGGTACTCTTCTTCTTTTCCATCTACTTTAATCATATCTTCAATTGTGCAGGCATTAATTTCTGCTGATTCTACCAAATGAGTAAGTTTCCCTTGTTTTTTAAGGTATTTTACAATAATTGTAGCCATATCCATAAGGCTTACTTTTTTATGTTTATCTATATAAATTTCTTTTCTCATTTCATAGTATTCTTGAAGCACAGCATGAATTGGGGTAGAAAGTTCGCCTTCTTCAATCTCAATATTTTCTAATTCTGTCATGAATGTCGTATGTCTACAGTGATCTGACCAATAAGTATCTACTACTTTGAGTTCTGTATAAGTTGGATTTCTATGTAATGTTCGGAAATAATCTTGGAAATAAATAAGATCTTCTAGATTCATTGCTAAGCCTTCTTGTTTTCTAAAAGACTCTAATGCTTCTTCCTCCATTGTATTGAAGTTATCTAACACTTTAATCCCTTCTGGTACAGGATAAGTTGTTGCAAGAGTTGCTACTTTATCTAACGTAATTTCTTCACTTTCAATTGGGTTAATAAGATGCTTTTTAATTCTAAACTGTTCCTCTTCTGTTAAGTTCCCCTTGATACTATAAATTTTAGCTGTCTTAACAATCGGTTCATTTTGTGCATCTAGAATACGAATACATTGACAACAAGAATCCGCTCTCTGATCATACTGTCCACTTAAGTAGCTAGACGCAAAGAGGAAGCCTTCAACTTCTGGTAACTCATTTTCATACACATCATCCGATTGTGGTTCTGAAAACACAGTATACAGTGCTTTTTGATAAGCTTCCTCACTAATATGCTCTACATCGTATCTATTTAATACACGTACTTCTTCTATATGTTTTAAATGTAAAAATTCACATAATTCACTTCTAATTCTACTAGCTTCTATATCAAATCCAGGTTTTTTCTCTACATATATTCTATAAACTGCCACTATTATTCCCCTTTCAAAATTATCTGATATGTTTAGAATGTTATCATACACTTTAACTAAGGTCAATAGTATTTTCGAATATTTAATTTTTATTTATATTTATAGTTCGACTTTACATAATCTATAGCTAGGTAATTTATAATTTTCGAACTTTATGATTATAGAAATAAGAGGTTAACCGTTTTTTTCCGAACTTTTTTAACTTTACTTTGAGTTGAACCAAAAAAATATTAATAAAAAAAGGATTTAGCTTTTTATTACTAAATCCTTACGATGCACCCAACATGCCTCTCATTTTCTTCAATATTCTTTTTTCAATTCTTGAAACTTGAACTTGTGAAATACCTAATAAAGTTGCTATTTCTGTCTGTGTTCTGTCCTCAAAATATCTATACACAATGATTTCTCTTTCTAGAGGTAATAAGTCTTCTATCATCTGTGACAAAACAATATTATCAATCATGTTATTTTGCTCTTTAGGTGATTGATCAATCTTGTCCTCTAAGGTGATAGGTTTACCATCCCCCTGATGAATAACTGCACTTAGAGACTCTATATCTGTACTTGCTTCTAATGCCTCTACAATCTCAGTTACATCCATCTCAAGTCCAGCTGCTATTTCATTAATAGTTGGCTCTCGATCTAGCTCTCTCATTAATTCTTCTTTCATAACCCTCGCTTTGTAGGCTATTTCCTTAAGTGATCGGCTGACCTTAATCAT
>JBOFPL010000121.1:0-14280 GCA_051659885.1 Cellulosilyticaceae bacterium | reverse complement strand
ATAGGGATCTTCGTATTATTAGTAGATAAAATTGGATTTACAAGATTAGGATATATATTAGGTTTATTAGGTATTGTAGGATATGCAGCATTATTAAAAGTTGCACCTAATATGGCAATTAAGATAATGTCTCTATTTGGAGCAACTATTTTCCCAACATATGCAGTGTATGCAGCGATAGAGAGTAAGCCAAAAAATTTAACTCATACGTTAATAGCATTTCTTAAAATGACAGCAATATCATTTGGAGGAGCATTAACAATTGTTGGGGTACTATCAAAGACCAGTTATGGAATGGGAATTGATATCTTTGCAGGAGTAAAACTTGCACATATTTTACCAATTGCTTTGGTTATAGTGTTATTAATGTGGAGAGATCATGGATTAGATTATAATTATTATAAGAACCTACTCAATAACAAAGTAACTTACTTAGCAGTAGCAATAATAGGTGTATTAGGAGTGGTATTACTTGTATATACATCTAGAACTGGAAATACGGGCCAAATTTCAGCCTTTGAAGCACAGTTTAGACAATTGCTAGATACAGTATTAGGTGTAAGACCGAGAACGAAGGAATTTTTGATAGGACATCCAGTTATGATAGCCCTCTTATACTTTGGGTATAAGGAATTATATATTCCTTTCTTAGTGTTAGGAACTATAGGTCAGATTTCGTTAGTAAATACGTATGCCCATTTACACACGCCAGTAATGATTTCTATTTTACGCAGCATATATGGAATAGGAATAGGAATAGTTATTGGGATTATATTAATATATGTTATCAAATTCGCATGTAAGGTGATTAAACAATGGATAGAAAAAATACAATAGTCATATCAGGATATTATGGGTTTGACAATATAGGTGATGAAGCAGTACTACAGTCTATTATTGGAGCACTTCGACAAGAAATGGAAAATGTAAAGATTATAGTACTTTCTAACACACCGCAAAAGACTAAAGCCCTTTATGGAGTAGAAGTAGTTAATAGATGGAAAATTAAAGAAGTAATCAATGCTATTAAGCAAAGTGATTTACTAATAAGTGGTGGGGGGAGTTTATTACAAGATGTAACCAGTAATAAAACAATTCCTTACTACTTAGGAATTATAAAGATAGCACAATTCCTTAAGAAACCAGTTGTTTTATATTCTCAAGGTGTAGGACCAGTGAATAATAGTTTAAATAGAAAACTTATTAAAATGATTTGTAGTAAAGTTAATCATATTTTTGTAAGAGAGATTGGGTCTAAAAAACTATTAGAGGAAATACAAGTAAAAGCTCCAATTACTGTAGCTATTGATCCAGTACTAGGGATTAAATGTAAAGAGGTTGCTAAGGAAAATATAGGTGCTAAATTAGCAGAAGGTAAAAATATAGGTGTTTATATTAGACCATGGAAAAATATAGATACAATTGCTACAGAATTAGCACCTGCGCTCGAGCATTTAACAAAACAAGATTGTAATGTGTATATGGTACCTATGTACTATAGTGAAGACTTAGAAGCAGCTAAGTTGGTTGTTCAAAAAATGAATAGTAAGATACATTTAATAGATAGAGAATTAACAATAGATGAAGCAGTAGCCTATACAGCTAATTTTGATTGTATTATAGGGATGAGACTACACAGCTTAATTATGGCTGGAGCAGTAGGTACCCCTATGTTAGCTTTATCTTATGATCCTAAAGTAGAAGGATTTATGAAGGAAATGGCATTACCTTATTGTATAGATACAAATAAGATTGAGAGTAAAGAAATAATAACAATGTTAGATGAATTAACTAGTCAGTTAGAAATTAAAAAAGAGGAAGTAAAATCAGCCTATGAAATGCATAAAGAAAAAGTTTACTTACCTGCTAAGTACATTAAGGAATTGCTCAAATAGGAGGATATTATGAGAAAAACAGTTAGTATATTAGATATACCAGTAGATCAGGTAACAATGGATGAAGCAGTAAAGAAAATAGAGCGTTTTGTTGCAGAAGATAAATGCCATATGGTATTTACTCCAAATCCAGAAATTATTATGTTAGCAAAAACGAATAAAGATATGGAGCAAACGCTTTTAGAAGCAGATTTAGTTGTCCCAGATGGAATTGGGGTAGTCATTGCTTCTAAAGTACTAAAAGGAGAAGTGCTGCCAGAGAGAGTAGCAGGTTTTGACTTAGTACAAAATACAATGAAACAAGCAGTAGATAAAGGGTATAAGTATTACTTTTTTGGAAGTAAGCCAGAAGTTGCAGAATTAGCAGCAACAGAAATGAAAAAGAAATATCCAGGTATCCAAATAGTAGGATGTAGAGATGGATATTTTAAACAGGAAGATATTCCGAAAATCATAGAAGAAATCAATGAATCAGAAGCTAATATACTTTTAGTAGCATTAGGAGCACCTAAGCAAGAATTATGGATTAGCACATATAAGGAACAGTTAAAGCATGTTAAAGTAGCAATGGGTGTAGGTGGAAGTTTAGATGGAATGGCTGGGATTGTAAAAAGAGCACCAGAGATTTATCAAAAATTAGGATTAGAATGGTTTTATAGACTCATGAAACAGCCAACTAGAGCTAAGAGAATGTTGGTTTTACCAGAATTCTTATTAAAAGTAATTAAAGAAAGATAACATTTAACTCCCTATAAATACGTGGAAGCCTTGAAAAAACGTATTTGTAGGGAGTTTTGAAGTAATTAAGCATATATTAATTAAAGAAATAAAAAAGGGAGAAATGTTAGAATGTAAAGGATGACTAAAGAGAGGGATAAAAAAAATGCCCTATTTAGTAAAATAACAAACAAAATGTATAAAAATCTAGTTTATACAAGGTGATGCAAAATAACCAATGTAACCAAATTGTAATAATTAACTAAATAAAAGTGGTATATCAAGGTAATTTGTATACCTTAGAAGAACAGATAAGGGATAACGAGGATAACAAAGGTGTTAAATAAGGGTTTAAAAGGATATAGGCTTAAAATGCTTTATAGATAATAGCTAAAATAAATTTAGTTAATTTAGAGAAATAGCGAATAGCATGGACTCTTAGAAATATGCTATTATTAGATTAATCAAAAACATAAGAAGTTAACCAATTAACCAACCATTAAGGGGGAAATAATAATGGCAGAATTAAAGTTAAATAATATTTACAAAAAATATTCAAACGGTTTCGTAGCAGTTAAAGATTTCAACTTACATATCGAAGATAAAGAATTCATCATCTTCGTAGGTCCATCTGGATGTGGTAAATCAACTACATTACGTATGATCGCAGGTCTTGAAGAAATTTCTTCAGGAGAATTATGGATTGGAGATAAACTATGTAATGACGTAGCTCCAAAAGATCGTGATATCGCGATGGTATTCCAAAACTATGCGCTTTACCCACATATGTCAGTATATGACAATATGGCATTTGGATTAAAACTTCGTAAAACTCCAAAAGACGAAATCGATCGTCGTGTTCGTGAAGCAGCTAAAATCCTTGATATCGACCAATGTTTAGATCGTAAACCAAAAGCATTATCAGGAGGACAAAGACAACGTGTTGCTATGGGTCGTGCTATCGTTCGTGAGCCAAAAGTATTCTTAATGGACGAACCTTTATCAAACCTTGATGCAAAACTTCGTGTACAAATGAGAACTGAGATCTCTAAATTACACCAAAGACTTGGAACAACATTCATCTACGTAACACATGACCAGGTAGAGGCTTTAACACTTGGTACACGTATCGTAGTATTAAAAGATGGTGTTATCCAACAAGTAGATTCTCCAGCTAAATTATATGCTGAGCCACAAAACTTATTCGTAGCAGGATTCATTGGTTCACCACAAATGAACTTAATCGAAGCTAAAGTAGGGAAATCAGGAGATGATATTACACTTACTTTTGGAAAATCAACTGTTGCATTACCAAAAGACAAAGCAGCTAAAGTTGCTAGCTATGTAGGTAAAGATGTAATGATGGGTATTCGTCCAGAGCATACTGCTGATATGGATACTGTTTCAGAATATGAATTAAATAGATACTCAGTAGTAACAGCTACAGTAGAAGTTACTGAAATGTTAGGTGCTGAAACATTCTTATACATGGTATGTGAAGGACACAACATGACAGCTCGTGTTAACCCAAGCTGTAAAGCAGGTCCAGGAAGCACACTTAAATTAGGTATTGAAGTTGCTAAAATCCACGTATTCGATTTAGAAACTCAATTAGTAGTTACAAACTAATAAATAAACATAGAAATAGTAGTATGCAATGCATACTACTATTTTTTTTAAACTATCATGGATTTAGATAGCTTAAAAGGAAAATAATTGTTTAATATCCAAGATAGACTTTTTTTTTATGAAGAAATAGGATAAAATAAGATATAATGCGATAAAACTATTCGAAAATATATATTTTTTGGGAGCTGATAGAGTGATTTCAAATCAAATTTTACAAAACACAATTGATGGATTAAAAAATATTACTAGAAGAGATTTTAGTATATTAGACGCTGAATCCAAAGTAGTAGCAACAACAATAGAACATAATGTAGGTGAATATGTACCAGAAGTAGAAGCTTTCATTAATTCACATGCAGATAGTCAAGAGATGCAAGGGTCACATTATTTTAAAATTTATGATGAATATTTAGTGGAGTATGTTATTTCAGTAAGTGGATCTGATGATGAAGCTTATAAAATAGGTAAGATAGGAGCATTCCAAGTTAAAAGTTTATTAGTAGCTTATAAAGAAAGATTTGATAAAGATAACTTTATTAAAAACTTATTATTAGATAATCTATTATTAGTAGATATTTATAGCAGAGCTAAAAAACTTCATATTGAAAATGCAGTACCACGTGTAGTACTTCTTATTCAATCAAACGAAACAAAAGAAACAAATATATCAGATATTTTAAGAAGTATTTTCCCAGATAAAACAAGAGATTTTGTGACAGCTGTAGATGAGAAAAGTGTTATTCTGGTTAAAGAAGTAAATAGTACAGAAGAAGAGGAAGTAGAAGCTTATGCAAAAATGGTGTATGACACATTAAGTGCAGAAGCTATGAGCAATGTTTCTATTGCAGTAGGAACAATTGTTGGTGACTTAAAAGATGTATCTAATTCTTACAAAGAGGCAAGTATGGCATTAGAAGTAGGAAAAATCTTTAATTGTGAAAATCATATTTCAACATATTCTAAACTAGGAATAGGAAGAATTATTTACCAGTTACCATTACCACTTTGCAAAATGTTTATTCAAGAAGTACTAAAAGGCAAAAAAGTAGAACACTTTGATGAAGAGACTTTAATGACTGTAAATAAATTCTTTGAGAATAGTTTAAATGTGTCAGAAACATCAAGACAACTTTATATCCATAGAAATACATTAGTGTATAGATTAGATAAATTATTGAAAATGACAGGATTAGACCTTCGTAAATTTGATGATGCTATTATCTTTAAAATTACAATTATGGTTAGCCAATATATGGATTATATGGAAAAACAAAACTCTGGGAAACTATAAGAGAGAGTGACTCGGGGGAGAGGATTTAATGATATATTTAAAGAATGTGTCTAAGACATATCCTAATGGAGCAGTTGGGTTAAAGCCTACTTCTTTAAGTGTAGAAAAAGGTGAATTTGTATTCATCACAGGAAACAGTGGTTCAGGTAAATCTACCTTACTAAAATTAATGCTTAAAGAAGTAGAACCAACTCATGGAAAGATTGTAGTGAATGAAAAAGACATTACAAAATTAAAAAGAAGACAGATTCCGTATTTGAGAAGAGATATTGGTGTAGTTTTTCAGGACTTTAGATTATTACCAAATAAAACAGTCTATGAGAATGTTGCTTTTGCTATGCAGGTTGTACAGGCGAGCAACAAAGAAATTAGACGTGCAGTGCCTATTGTATTAGGATTAGTAGGATTGGCTAAAAAAGCACGTTGTTACCCTAATGAACTGTCTGGAGGAGAGCAACAAAGAACTGCTATAGCTAGAGCAATAGTTAATAATTCACCTATATTAATTGCAGATGAGCCTACAGGGAATTTAGATCCAGCAACTTCTTGGGAAATCATGCAATTATTGCATGATATTAATTTAAGAGGAATTACCGTAATCATGGCTACACACGAAAGAGAAATTGTAAATACAATGAAAAAAAGAGTTATAGAAGTGAGTGAGGGCATGATTATAAAAGATATACAGGATGGAGGATATGATGATGAAATGGCATACCATTAAACTCCTGTGTAAAGAAGGTATTATGGGGCTTTGGAAAAATAGGCTTATGGCATTAGCCTCTATAGGGACGATTATTTTATGTCTTTTGATTTTAGGAATGTCTTATTCTGTAGCAGAAAATATAGATTATTTATTAGCACAAATAGAAACACAAATGGGGATTACGGCCTACTTAAATGATGAGGCGTCAGAAGAACGTATAAAAATTATAGAAAGTCAAATAAAGCAGATACCCCATGTAACAGCAGTTGAGTATATTAGTAAAGAAAAGGCATTGCAGATTTTTGCAGGAGACCAAGAAAGCAATACACTTTTCGAAGATTTTAAAAATGATAATCCATTACCAGCCTCATTTGAATTGCAAGTTAATCAAGTAGAAAATCAAGAGGCAGTAGTAAAAGAGCTTAAGAATATACCAGAATTACAGATTACATATTTTGAAAAAGAAACAGATATGTTTATTACATTAAATAAGTCTATTAGATTACTATCTACAGCTGTGATAGGATGTTTGGTAGTCGTAGCATTATTACTTATTACAAATACTATTAAGTTAACTGTGTACATAAGAAAAAGAGAAATTAATATTATGAAGTATATAGGTGCAACGGATGCATTTATTCGTTTACCATTTCTAATAGAAGGGATTACTATTGGAATTATAGGGTGTATTATCCCTATAGGAATGATTTATACAGCTTATAATTGGGCATCTGAGATGATGGTTCAAAGTTTAAGTGGTATTTTAGGGGGGCTAACGCTACAACCCATAGATGAGATTATGACAGGATTAGTTCCTATTTTTGGTGCACTAGGAATAGGAATAGGTGTTTTAGGTAGTGCGATTGCTATTCATAAACATCTAAAGGTATAGGAGGGAAAAGATGAAGAAAAGAACCTTCCTAGGGGTATTTTTAGTACTAGTAGGGATATTTATGCCTGTTAGTGCAAGTGAAGTATCTAAAAAAAAGAATGAACTAAATAGTGCTAAACAAGAAATTCAAGAATCAAAGACAGCACTAAACAATACAAAAGTTCAAAAAGAACAAGTTAACCAAGAGATAGAACAATTAGATAAAAATATTAATCTATTAGAAGATGAAATTCTAGAGGTAGAAGATAATCTGAACGCAAAAAAAGAAGAAGTAAAAGTAGCCGGAACAGAGTTACAAACAGCTATAGAGAAAAAAGAAGTACAATATGAATCAACTAAAAAAAGAATGGTTCAGATGTATAAGAATAGTAAGTCAGGCTATTTAGAAATTATCTTTTCAGCAGATAACATATGGGAGATGCTTAATCGAGCACATTACATCAAAGTTATATCTAGACATGATAATCAATTATTAGAAGAATATGAGGAACAAGAACAAGTTGTTTCCAATAAAAAAGCTAAATTGATAGAAGAACAAAATCAGATAGAAATACTAAGAAAGAAAGAATTGGTTAAAAAATCTGAATTAGAAATAGCAAGAAAAGAAAAGAATAATAAATTAGGTGTATTACAAAATAAGGAAACTAAACTTTATACAAAGATAGAAGAGTTAGAAGAAGTTTCTAAGGACTTAGAGAAACAGATAAAAAAACTTACTGAACAAAGTACACAAAAGTATAATGGAGGTAAATTTTCTTGGCCTGTACCAGGAAATTATCGTTTGAGTTCTGAATATAATCCTAGAGAAAGTCCTATTACAGGAAAAAATGAATTTCATCAGGGAATAGATATACCTGCCCCATATGGGAAAGCGGTAGTAGCTGCTGCTGATGGTGTAGTAATTACTTCAGGATGGGTAAGAGGTTTTGGTAATACAATTATGATTGATCACGGAAGTGGTCTGGTAACTATTTATGGCCATAATTCTTCGCTTACTGTATCAAATGGACAGCAAGTGAAAAAAGGTCAACAAGTAGCACGTATAGGAAGTACAGGTTACTCTACAGGAAACCATTGTCACTTTGAGGTAAGGATTAATGGAAGGCATACGAATCCTTGGAAGTATCTAAATAAATAATAAATAGAGAGTCTTAAGAAAGAGTAAAATCTGGCTTAAGACTTTTTATTTTTATTCATCAATTGTTCAATAAAATATGATAAAATGAACAATATAGTTTAAATAAGGAGCGAAGAGCCGTGAATAAAAAAGTTGTCGTTAGGACAGGAGTAGGAATTATAGTAGGTTCTCTAATTGCAGGAAGTACATTTATATTTGGTAAGCAATTTATAAGACCAGAGAAGGTTGTATTTTCACAAGAAAAATTAAATTTTATAAACTATGCAGTAGGTGGCAATTACATTACTGATACTAACAATACAGATATGACAGAAGGAATTTATAAAGGATATGTCTATGGAGTAGGGGATGCCTACACTAAGTATTTAACTCAAGAAGAATTTACAAAGTACAAAGTAGAATCTAAAGGCGATTATATAGGAACAGGTATAAAGTTTGCATGGGGAATTACTAATCAATATATTATAGTAACAGAAGTTATACCAGGTTCACCAGCTGAAGAAGTAGGCATAAAAGTAGGTGATAAAATAGTAGAGATAGACAATATTAAAGCTATGATGTCAAATGAAGGTGAAATATATGAAAAACTTACATATACAGGAGACAAGCCAGTAAAGTATAAAGTAGAGGAAAATGATGGATCTGGTAGTAGAGAGGTAAACCTAGTATCAAGAGTAGTAGAAATTGATTTTGTGAAAGCTGAAATGCTACAGAAGCAATTAGGATATATCAGTCTAGATGGTCTAGCAGAGGGGACAGTAGAACAAGTAAAAAGTAGCCTAGCGAGATTGGAAGAAGAAGGTGCAAAGAAACTGATTCTAGATTTAAGAGGAACAGCTAGCAATAATTTAGAAGAAGTAAAGGCTTTATGTGATTTATTCTTAACAGAAGGTATTGCGTTTAGTGTAATCGATAAAAATCAAGATGATAGAGAATACAAGACATCAAAGGAATATTTTGAGGGAGAATTAGTTGTTATCACTAATTATTACACAGCTGGAGCAATAGAAGGCTTTGTGGGAGCCATTAAAGATCTAGGAAGAGGAAAAATAGTAGGAGAAAAAACGGTAGGAAATGGAACTGTACAGGATTTAGTTGAGTTAGAAGATGGATCAGGACTTAGCATTACAACGGGAATCATTGTGACACCTAAGGGAATACAGATTAAAGGAAATGGTGTAGAACCTGATATACTAGAGCATACTCCGACAGCTAGTACAATTGAATTAGTAACAACAGGAACAGTTAAAAGAGAAAATGATATACCTCTACAAAAAGCAATTGAAATACTTAAATAGTTTCATAATAAAGGTAAAAATAAATGGGATAATCCTATATTAATCAACGTAAAATATTACTAATACTTAAAATAAGGAAGTGGGATAATGGGAAAGAAAGGATTTCTAAGAGGTACCGCAATAGGTTTTCTACTATCACTGATGGTACTGCTCATAGGTACAGCTTTTATTGATAAATATGAGTATGTAGATAAAAAGTTAATAGCAATAGATAAGGCCCTTAATCAATATTATGTAGGGGATATCGATAAAGATAAGATGGAACAAGGAATCTATAAAGGGTTTGTAGCGGGTGTAGGTGACCCTTATACCACCTATTATACACCAGAAGAATTTGCGAGCTTTATGGAGAAATCAAGTGGAACATATGCCGGAATAGGTGTGCAAATGACAGTGGACCAAACGGATAATACAATTACTGTAGTAGAAGTATTTCCAGGTTCCCCGGCAGAAAAAGCAGGGATGCTACCTAAAGATAAGATTATAGGAGCTGAAGGTAAGAAATTTACAGGGGATGACTTTGAAGAAGTACCTAAAGTTATAAAAGGAAAAGAAGGTACTAAGGTTAAGGTGGATATTTATAGACCGTCAGAAAATACAACATATAATCTAGATATTACTAGAGAAAATGTAGTTTATCCATCCATTGAGCATAAAATGATGGATAATAGCCTTGGCTATATACAGATTAGAGCATTTGAAGAACCGACATATGAACAGTTTAAAGCAGCTTTGACAGATATAGAAGCAAAAGGAGCAAAAGGATTAGTAATTGACCTGAGAAACAATTCTGGAGGCTTACTTCATATCACAGAAAAGATAGTAGATGAACTTATTCCAGAAGGTATCATTGTATCAACTAAAGATAATAAAGGTGAAATAAAAACAACATATGCAGATGATAAATATACTGATATTCCAATCGTGGTACTTGTGAATGAGCAAAGTGCAAGTGCATCAGAGGTTCTTTCAGGCGCATTAAAAGATCATGATAGAGCTAGTTTAGTAGGTACAACTACATTTGGTAAAGGAATCGTGCAGAGTATTATGCCATTGACAGATGGATCAGCGCTTAAAGTAACAACTTCACAATATTTTACGCCAAGTGGAGTTTGCATTCAAGGCACAGGGATTGAGCCTCATTACAAAGTAGAATTAACACCAGAACTTATGATAAAACCCAAGTTAGATTATAGCGAGGATATTCAACTTCAAAAGGCTATTGAAATTCTATTACAAGAAGCAAAGTAAATAGAAAGGGGGATATATGAGAAATGTACAGATCATATTATTAGAGATAGGGACTAATATAATAAATATAGCTTCAGATCCTATATTTGTGTTATTAGCAATTCTAATTATATATATGTACAAAAGAGAAGTGAAAGATACAAAAGATTTAATTTATAAAAATGAAGTAGAGCGAACAGCGATTAAAGATATTTTAAGAGGATTAGTAGTAGGAAGCATAGTGAGTTTGATATTAACATCCTTAGGTATATGTATACCAATTACTAAGGGGATGTTAATATTAATTCCTATTACTGTGCTCTTAGTATTTGTTAATCCTAAATGGGGATGCTTTTCATATGTTATACCTATAACCTATGCTATTTACGAGGTTGGAAAGTTACTAGGGCAAGATTTAGTTTGGTTTGACCTACATTACAATGAGATGGTAGTGCTCATTGGTGTATTACATATTATAGAAGGGGTATTGGTAGGGGCATATGGTTATGAAAATAGCCAAAAAGTACCGCTATATAGAGAAAGGTATATTACTTCAGGATATATTTTTCGAAAGTACTGGCCAATACCTTTGTTGGTATTTGAGTATACAAATACTCAAATTATAATGGTTCCCATCTATGCTATGCTAGGGTATGTGGACATGACATTGCTCAAAAACCCTAAATTTAAACCAAGAGTTATGGGATGTATACTAAGTTTGTATGGAATGATAATAGCGAGTTTGGGGTACCTTACAATAAAATCAGCTATAAATATAGGAATAGTTATAGCTATTATGCCTATCTTACATGAATCAATGTTTCTAATTAATAGTGATAAAATTAGGAGAATTTTTCAGAATAAATGAATTTTGTCTAGTAAAATAGGAGCATATCCTGTATAATAATTCTGCTAAAGCTACATAAATAATAATAGAGGTGAACAGAAGATGGAAATGGTAATACCAGTAGGAATATCAGCAAGACATTTACATGTTACTCAAGAAGACTTAGAAGTTTTATTTGGGGAAGGTGCAGAACTTCATCCAATTAAAGAGCTAATGGGTGGACAGTATGCTGCAGAAGAAAGAGTAACGGTAGTAGGGAACCAAGGAAGACAGCTAGAGAATGTAAGAATTCTTGGACCGGTACGTAAGGCGACACAAGTAGAAATCTCAAAAACAGATGCAATGTTCCTAAAAGTAAAAGCACCACTTAGAGACTCTGGAGACATAGAAGGTTCAGAAATAGTTACGCTTATTGGACCAAAAGGTGAAGTAACATTAAAAGAAGGATGTATCGTAGCAAAACGACATGTACATATATCAGATGTAGATGCTAGAGAGTTTGGATTAGAAGATAATCAAAGAATTTCTCTAACTTTTACAGGAGAAAGAGCAGCAACATTAGAAAATGTGTTAGTAAGAGTAGATCCAAGTTTTACAATAGAGATGCATATTGATACAGATGAAGCTAATGCTTTAGATTTAGGATTGAATGCAACAGTTGTATATAACGGTTAATAATAAAATAACGCTATTCTTTAATCAATAAAGAATAGCGTTATTTTATTATTAACCGTTATTGTATATGGGTATGGTCTTTTAGATGATCCATACAGTATTCATAGTGGCCATTACATTTTGAGCAATATCTGAATTCCATTTCAGGGCTATCTACTTCTGTTTTACCACACACATGACATTTATGAAAGGCAACTTTAATAGGAGCTTTAGAGCCTTTTTCTATCTCACGACGAGCATCTTTAAAATTACGTTGTGCAGGGGCGGCTTTATGATGCATACGACCGCGCTTGAGTGCTGGTAAAGCAAAGAATATAAAATATCCAAGTAAAGAAGCAGCAATAAGCGCAAAAGAACTGATACCGCCTGAGAAAATATTCATAGCTAAAATAACAAAATAGAAAATTAACATATATTTTGCTTTAACTGGGATAAAGAAGTACAGATAAAATGTAGCATCTGGTACCAATGTAGCAAAAGAAAGAAATAAAGAGAGATTAACATAGGTAGCAATAGGGCCAGCAATGTTAAAGATAGCTCCTACTATGATAGTTCCAATGATACTTATAAAGTAGTAGAAATTAAAATTAAATGTTCCCCATGTACGCTCTAGGTTAGATCCTATAGAATAATAAACTAAAGCAGTAATGATAAACCATAGAGGACTTAATGTATCAGGGATAAAGATAAAAGTAATAAGCCTCCATATTTCTCCTTGTAAAATAGCATCCCAGCTAAACATAAAACTATAATAAAAACTTGGATTAAACATACTAAAGAGAAAAACAATAGCTTGACCAAAAATAATATACATCATTAGATTTGGAATAGCTAACTTACCTAATTTTTTTTCGAGCTTATAGAGAAATCTCATGGTAGATGGTAAACCTCCTTTGAAATATGAAATATATTAAGTAGTACAAAAATACTACAAAAGTACATAATATAATTATAATACAATGATATGATGCCAATATAAATCTCTTTTAAGTATAGCATAGCAAAAATTAGAGTAAAAGAGGTAATTAGTTGATATCCTAAAATTGATTTGATACAATTTAACTTAGGGAGGAGATTACAATGGAGAGAAAAACAAATAGAGAAAAGTTCAATGAGTTACCGAGGAATAAGAAAGCGGAGTATATTTGGGATTACTACAGATGGCATATAGTGGGGGTATTTGTAGCAATATTTGCGATCTGGCAAATATATACGATTGCAACTAAGCCACCTATGCCAGTATATTCAACAGATATAGTCATTGCAGGGAAAATAGCAACAGAGCAGGAAGTACTTGATCAAACAATAGCAAGATATAACACTGAATTTGATGCAAATATACAGTGTATGCCTGTTAATTGGGATTCTATGGACCAATCAATGGTAGCAACAGAACAATTATTTGCATTAAAAATGATGGTTAGAGAGTTAGATATCATGTTAATAGGGCAAGCTAAATATGATAAGTTTAAGTTAGTAGAAAACGGGGACCCGGTTATGGCTTTAGATACTATCCCAGAATTAAAGGAGATACTGAAAGCGAATGAAGATAAACTGATGAAATCCATCAGTAAAGAAGATGGTCAAACCCATGTTTTCGGAATAAAATTAGACGCATTACCTAATGTGGAAGGAGTAGTATTAGGAGAAGAACTAATACTAAGTCTTATGAATCCACCAAAGAACATGGAAACAGCAGTAGCTATGGTTCAGTACTTACTAGAACAAAAGTAATAAATTTTAAAACAAGGAGACTTGTATGAATAGGAATCAAATCAATTTAATAGGTGTAGTAGGAGCCAATCTAACATCAGCACTTATTTGTTTAGAGGCTTCTAAAAGAGGAATTAAGACTTTACTGTTAGACAAAAGCTTAGGGAATATAGCTGCAGAATTTGCAACTCAGCATATTTTAGCTGAGCCTACTAAAGAAAATATAGAAAGATTAATGTTAAGGGTAGA
>JBOFPL010000120.1:0-3829 GCA_051659885.1 Cellulosilyticaceae bacterium | reverse complement strand
GTAATTATAATCAGATATTATAACAAAATCAATAAATAGGTATGAAAAAGGGGTTAAAAGGGGTATAATATAATCAAATTTACAGCATTACTTTATTTAGGAGGTACTCAAGTGAGTCAATTAAGTTATTCAGATATATTTAAGCCTGGCACATATCCTGAACATACATATATTTCTAGAATTACGCCCGGAACAAAATACACCTATGAACAGCGATTAGAGCAGAGTTTAAAGATAGAAGGCTTTCTAACATCCATTGTCGGTCCTTCTAAAACTGGGAAAACTGTATTATGTGATAAGGTCATTGGATTAGATACCATAGTATCCTTATCAGGCAATGATTTTAAACGAGCAGATGATTTTTGGAATGTTATTGCCGTTAAAACGGGGATATCCATGAAGGGTGAATTTGTTGAATCGAATACATCAAATACTGAAACTGAAGGTGCGACTACACTTACTAAGCAACACTATTTAGGCAGTAAGGACAGAGTCGTTCAATATTTCAAAGCACATCATAAAGTACTCATATTAGATGACTTTCATTATGCACCCAAGGATATGCAATATGATATCGCATGCCAACTAAAAGATGTTATCCGAACAGGGTTTAGAGCTGTAGTCATTTCTTTACCCCATAGGTCAGATGACACGATCAGATCTAATCCAGATTTAATGGGAAGAGTAAGTCTTATAGAAATCGATCCTTGGACTAAGGATGAACTCGAGCAAATCGCAGTTCGTGGATTTGAACAATTAGGTATACCTATTTCAGGTGAAATAGCAGCTAGAATAGCGTTAGAAAGTATTAATTCCCCCTTATTAATGCAATCTATTTGTTTTAATATGGTAGCATTAAATCCTGATATGCAAGCAATCACCCATGAAATGATAGAGGATAGTTGTCGTTTTACCTGTATCAATTATCAGTATAAAAATATAGTGCAGATGTTACAGAGTGGTCCTTCAAGTCGAGGACAAAAAAGAGTAGTGTATCAACTTGCTACAGGCGAGACTCTCGATATATATGCAATTATCTTGAAGGTCTTAGCTCAAGATCCCCCTCATACCTGTTTAGATAGCAATGAAATTAAGAATAGAGTAGATAAAATAGTTATCGATGGCCTAGTAAAAAAGCCTACCACACAAAAAATAAAAGAAGCACTGAATAAATTACAAAATATTATGGAAGCACAAAATACGCTTACTCAAGTTTTTGAGTGGAAAGATAACTGTGTCTATATCCTTGATCCATTATTTTTATTTTACCTAAGATGGTCGTCGATTTAAACTAAAGGGGGAGCAGCATTGAAAGATAAAATACAAGAAATTATTCAGCAAGGGTTGTTAATAGCACGAAAAGCTGATACTCATTTAGAACAAGCAATTCATGAATTTAATAAGTGGAAATTCATGATTATCAATCAATTAGAACACTCTGGGCTAGAGCCAGAAAAGCTTTCAATTCTAAAAGTAATGATGCATTATAAAAAAAATATGTTTGATGAGTCTAGTAGTAAAAATAACTTAATAGAAGTTATCGAAAAAACTAATACATTCCTTGAAGCTTTAGCTTTTGAAGAAACGAGATCTCTTTCAACTGAACTAGATAAATCAGCCGCACTAATAGTTATAAAACGAATCTTAGCGAACTTTTATCTGCATATCAAAGCCATGTATAAAGATGAATTACACGGAAGAGGTACGATTCAGCAAGATAACTTAGATGCAATTACTATGGGTAACGAATATGATGTACAAAGGCTCTTGTATGCATTATTCAAACCCATCTTTCCAAATGCAAGATTAGAAAAAAATGATGATACAGGATACGGTGGCATAAGATATGACATCGTTATAGAATCTTTTGATGTCATAATAGAAGTCAAATGCTCTAGATCCAGTATGACAGAGAAAAAATTAACAGAAGAAATAGGAGCAGATATATGTCACTATCAGGCTTCTCACTTATTTTTCTTTATCTATGACAAAGAATGTATGATTAAGAATCCTGAAGTATTTCAAACAGTTTATACAAAGAACATGGATGGAAAAGAAATAGAAACTTATGTGATCCAACCTGTAATCCTTTAAGAATACATGTAATGAAAGTATGGTTTTATTACGCTCTATTTATAGAATCTAAAAGAAGGATAAGAAATTCCGTCGGACGGAATTTCTTATCCTTCTTTCTTTACTCGTATGCTTAACTATTAATTTGAAATAGTATATAGGTATTCCTTCAGGCTCGCTTCTAATTTTTGGAACCTCTGTTCATTGCGTAATACGTCAAAGTCACTTAGTGTTAATACCTCTTCAAGAAGAACTCTACACAGGTTACGCGTATCTGATTTTTCCCAATCATCTTTAGACGTTGTAAGTCCTACTAGTAACGGAGAGGTATGGCTATACTCTTGGGGCATTTTCTCAAATGCTATAGCATATTCTACACCTTTTTCAAGAGCACCCAAAGCATTTTCATAATCCTCTATTTGAATATATAGTTTTGCAAGTTCTTTGCCATATAACCTTGCAAGTCTGTAATACCATTCTCCATAATCCTTATTTTCGTAAATGATATTCAAAATGTCCATTTGCTTTGTGAGCCAATTAATTTGTGTTTGTGGATCAATCTTCTTTTGATAAGAATAGGCTGTAATAGCAAACCAGATTTTGCCTAATCCATCTTCTATACGCTCACGTAAATAAGCTTCTCGCTCTGTACCTTCAATAGCTCGATAAAGAATAGCTTCTCGGCAACTATCCTGAGAAGGAAGGGTGTTAATCAGCTCAAGTGCTTTTGCTTTACGATTAGTTTCACAATAATGAAAAGCAAGACGAGATTTTGCTTCAAGACGTATAGCATCATCTGTACAATATTTTAGTATACGTTCTCCAATTTCAATAATTTCAGCATCATATTTCTTAATATTTTCTTCCCATTCTAAAATGTTACCACTATCATCCCCTGAAACAAAAAGAACATACATTAGTTTATTTAAAAAGTGATAGTTATTAGGAAATTCTTTGACTGCAGCACGCATAAGGTCTATACAATCATATATAAGACCCTTGCTAAAGGCATCTTTCAAAGCTTCATTATAGGTATGTACTTTTTTCTGAAGTTTAGATTTTTGAGTCCCCAATAATTCATCAATACTTACATTAAAAAATTCAGCTATAATTGGTAAAATACTAATATCAGGATATGTTGTATCGCATTCCCAACGGCTTACTGCCTGTGGAGAGACGCCTATAATATCTGCAATTTGTTCTTGTGTTAAATCGTGTTCCTTACGAAGTTTCTTAAAAACCTCACTAAAATAAATGGTCATGTTTACCTCCAAAATAATATATTGAAGCGCTTCTAAGTAGTATTATATCAATGATAAAAGAAACTACAAACAACTAGAATGGTAGAGTAATTCTACCAAATTAAGAGTTTGTTTTGTCTGTTGTATTTTCTATTAGATTGAGTAAAGGATATTGCAATAAGAATAATCATGCTATACTTTAAAATATATATTATGTTCACAATTCAATGCATTAATCTAACTATTATGATGCATATAGTATTTTAGTGGAAGTTGTTATATAAAGCGCTATGGCATTCCCATTAAGAAAGAGCTAAAAGAATATAAATTTTAATAGATCCTAAGGGGGATAAACATGAAAGAATATTATAAAGCTGGCGGAGCTGTTATGTTATTTTTATTCCGTCAAATGAATGGTCGAAAAGAAGTCCTTTTACAGAAAAGATATAATACAGGCTATGCAGATGGTCTATGGGAGTGTGGAGCAAGTGGGCATGTAGATGAAGGTGAATCAC
>JBOFPL010000119.1:0-2203 GCA_051659885.1 Cellulosilyticaceae bacterium | reverse complement strand
CAACATTTGAAGTAATGCAAACTTATGGCTTTATAACTATAATGAGTATAATGCTTGGAGTTGCGTTACTAATATCAGTACCAACGATATATATGCTTTATAAAACTAAATAATTTAATCAGGAGGAGAGAAATATGAGCAATAATAACATTTTTAAGAAGGACAAAATAAATCAGCTTTCATATAGAGAGCAAGCAAGAGAGAAGCTGCCTACATACTTTGGAAGTAGAGATAATTACTACCATGGTGTATCAGAGCTATTAAACAATAGCACAGATGAAGTGTTAAATAATTTTACTAGAGGTGTAGTAGAAGTTGAGCTAGATGAAACTTGTGAAATAATAACAATATCAGATACAGGTAGAGGTATCCCGATAGATGATGAAGAATCAGTAGAATTACTGTTTGAAATATTGTTTGCAAGTGGTAAGTATGACGCCAGTGAGAATAGCACTTCAGGGGTAAATGGAGTGGGTGCAACGACCCTAAACTACACTAGTGACATATTTATATGTGAATCACATATGAATGGAGAATGCTACAAAGTGTCATATAGTGAAGGTGGTCAGAATAGAAAATATGAAAGATTAGGTAAAACAGATAAACATGGGACAACAATTACGTTTAAGTTAGATAAGACTATGTACACTGAAACGAAATATTGTCCAATAGAAATAGAAAATAAAGTAAGAAGAACATCTTTAGTAAGTGAAAATATAACGTTCATATATAAGCATATGAGTGAAGTAAAAGAATTTAATAACACAATAGAAGATTATTTTGAAAAGTATTCAAGTGACATAATAGGAAATGAACTACAGTACAATCCAAAACAATACGAAAGAATGACAGGAATTGAAAGAAATGGTAAGAAACAAGATGTAAAAGAAACAGCAAAAATAGATTTAATATTTGGAACTTGTGTAGGTGAGAATCTTCTACAAGAGACAATGCTAAATGGAAACTATTTAAAAGATAGAGGGTCTATATTCGATGGTATTGTTGAAGGATTTAGAACTACAATAAACAAATATTGCAAAGACAACAAGCTATTTAAAAAAGGTGAAAAGCAAAATATAGTAGCACAAGATATTGAGAGCGGTATATCATTTGTTGCTAGAGTACTTAGTAACATAGTAGAGTATGAAGGACAAACAAAGTTTTCAACCAAGAAGGAATACTATAAAGAAGTTGCAAAAGAGTACGTTATTGAAAATCTAGAGATAACAAAAATGGAAAATAAAAAAGAATTTGAAAGAATGATACAACAAATATTAATTTGTAAAAGAGCCAATGAGAACAATGAAAAAGCAAAGCAAGTATTAAAAAAGAAGTTAACTGAAAAAGTCGATGGAATAAATGGAATTGTTGAAGGGTTTGTAGACTGTGACGTAGAAAAAGGTGGAGAAATATTCTTCTCAGAGGGTAAGTCTGCTCTTGGAGCAATAATACTAGCTAGAGACTCTAGTTTTCAAGCTGGATATCCATTTAGAGGAAAGATGATCAATCCTTTTAAAAATAAGTTAAGTAAAGTTCTTGCTAATGATGAAGTTCAAGATATGATACGACTTCTAGAGTGTGGAGTAGAAATCGAATCCAAACTTACAAAAGACTTACCAAAGTTTGACATAAATAATATGAGGTGGAGTAAAATAATACTTACAGCAGATGCAGATTCAGATGGGAAGCAAATAAATGTACTTGGGCTAGCAAATATATTTAAATTGTGTCCATCTCTAATAACTGAAGGATACGTATACATTGCATTGCCGCCATTGTTTGAAATTAAAGTATCTGATTCAGAAAAATACTATGCTCTTACTACATCTGAAAGAGAAGATATATTAAAAAACAAAGTGAAAGGAAGAAAGTGTGAGATTCATAGATTAAAAGGGTAAGTGTAAACCTAGCCCTCACCGCTTTTTCCAGTAATCACTGGGGTTAGCACATAATTAGTAGTGTTAGCTAACGAGGAAACCTAAGTCGAAAGATATGGCAATCTCGTGCCAAGTTTTGATTTATAGTGTCTCTTATTTAAAGGAAGTATTATCAAATCATTAAAGGTGTATCGACCATCTCCTTTGTAGGAGAGTAGGGCAACTATTGATACGTTGCTCGAAACAGGCGGACGGTCTTAATAAAGACTGTAAGAAATGGTCAGTGCCACTGGAAACAGTGGATTAAACGTAGGAGAAACCTCAAA
>JBOFPL010000118.1:0-14249 GCA_051659885.1 Cellulosilyticaceae bacterium | reverse complement strand
ATGTTAAATTTGGTTATAACCCCGAACATCTCCTTATGAAAGATATCACTTTTAATGTAAATAAGGGAGAAACCATTGCCATTGTTGGTCCAACAGGTGCTGGAAAAACAACTATGATTAATCTGTTAATGCGATTCTATGAAGTTGTAGGGGGTGCTATTACAATAGATGGTGTAAATATTACTCATATTAAACGTAGTGATCTTAGGCATTTATTTGGAATGGTATTACAAGATACTTGGCTCTTCAAAGGGACTATCCGAGAGAATATAGCTTATGGAAAAGCTAATGCTAGCTTTGAAGAAGTTGTAGAAGCTGCTAAAGCTGCTAGTGCAGATCACTTTATTCGCACACTGCCAAACGGTTATGATACTGAGCTTAATGAAGAGGCTTCAAATATTTCCCAAGGCCAAAAACAACTCCTTACTATTGCTAGAGCTATTCTCGCTAATCCTGTTATGCTTATCCTTGATGAAGCAACAAGTAGCGTAGATACTCGTACTGAAAGTTATATTCAAAACGCTATGACTAAACTTATGGAAGGTCGAACAAATTTTGTTATTGCTCATAGGCTTTCTACTATTAAAGATGCTGATATGATTCTAGTTATGAAAGCTGGTAATGTAGTAGAAAAAGGTACACATGCTGAACTGCTAGCTCAAGGTGGACTTTATGCAGATCTTTACAATAGCCAATTTGATCATTCTGCTTAATCATAATAAAAGGCTGCTCCTTGGCAGCCTTTTATTATAAACAACATTTTTTATATTTTTGCCCACTCCCACAAGGACATGGGTCATTCCTACCTACTTTATTACCGTTTACTTTTAATTGTTCTTTATTATACAGGTCTGGAAACATTGCTTTGGTTAGTTCTTCTTCTGTATATCCTTTATTATGCCAACTTCTTGTGTTTTTAATAGCTTTAGTCAACATTAACGTCACCTCTTGAAGCTGCGCCATATTCTGAACATTAATACCTAATCTATACCATTGTTGCATAATATCTTCAATTAAATCTAACCCTGATTTTTGCGTAGCCCTTACAGTTAATATGAGGCTCAAAATAGCCTCTTCAATAAAATCTTCATTCTTTATAAAATTTTCTCTAATATAGTTCTTCAATTCTCCTAAAACAGCTAAATCTTCATAATAATTTTCTTGGCTCATTAATCTTATCAGTACTCTACTTGGTTCAAAATATTTTTTTTCATAGACCAATTTTTTTAGTGACTGAAACTCTTCTTCCCCTTCAAAACATAAACTTTCATGAACTAAATAGTCCCCTTTTAAAATACACCCACCATATAGTTGATTCATATAATTTAAATCATTTAACAAAATCTCAAAATTTACTTGTCTTTCATGATCTCTATTGTATAAATAAACTACCCAATGTAATTCTACCGTTCCATAGAGGTTAATTATGCCATTTCTATATACTCTAAAATCTTGTCTATGTTCTCTTAGCTCTTGATATCCTTCATCTTCTTTAGCCTTTTCATGTAAGCTAAAAATTTCCTTAGCTATTACTAAATAAGTACCATTCTGCTGTTGCACAAGGTTTGCCCATCCTAAACTTACAAACAAAGCTGCTCTTCCTATTCTTCCTTCTGCAAGAACAGGTGCTTCTGCTAAATGCTCAAATAGTTCTAAATCTTTATCAGTAAACGTTGCTAAGTATTGTAAAGACTCCCTTTCTATTACTTTACTTAACTCATTAACAAATTCTTCTTTTTCGTACTGTGAATACCCCCTAAATTTATAAAGCTGTGCTAATATTTGTAGCTCTTTTAATTCTCTCGTAGCTAATAATTCAACTAAACTATATGTTTGTTCTTTCATATCCCTCTATTTCTAATCCTTTCTAGATTTGTTTATCTCTATTATACTTTAAATCAATGATATATGTTATGATTATTTCATGAATTCATAAAGGAGTTGATTCTATTATGTTTGTTAGTGCCACCCAAAATATTTTAAGTATCTTACTTATTCTTGTTCTAGGTTATGCAATCACTAATGCTAGTTGGTTTAAAAATGGTGGACCTGAAATTGTTTCTAAACTTGTTATTAAAGTCATATTACCCATCAATTTATTCAATAATATCATTTCTACCTATTCTTCTCGCTCTGAATTAATTGAAATTTTAAAAGGTATTCCCATTCCTTTTATTTCTATCGCTATTACATTACTTCTAGCCTTCTTAATGTCTAAACTCTTTCACATTAAAGATTCACAGCAAGGTACTTTTATTAATATGGTAAGTTTATCTAATACTGTACTTATTGGCATGCCTATTGTCCAATCCTTACTCGGCCCTGAGGCTACCTCATATAATATCATTTATTTTATGGCTAATACGATTTTCTTTTGGACATTGGGTACTTATCTGATTCGTAGAGATGCAGGCATCAAATGTGATTTATTTACTTGGGCTAACCTTAAACAGGTTTTTTCTCCCCCTTTTATAGGTTTTTTATTAGGTGTAGGTGTTGTTTTATTTGGTCTCCCTCTTCCCTCTTTTTTCTTGGATTTCACTGGAGATATGGCAACTCTTTCTACCCCGCTTAGCATGATTTTTATCGGAACGGTCATTAGGCGTATAGATATGAAGTCTTTTAAAATCACTAAAGAAATGGTACTTGTTTTACTTAGCCGTTTTCTCTTGGCACCCGCTCTAATGTATGCTATTTGCCTCCCACTCCCTCTACCTCTCCTCATGAAGAAGGTATTTATTTTACTTTCTAGCATGCCTGTTATGACTCAGGCCAGCATTATGGCAAAAGAATATGGCGCTGATTATGAGTATACTTCATTGATGGTTACTGTAACAAGTATTTCTATGTTTATCTTCATTCCACTTTACTCGTATCTTTTCGAAATACTTCCACTTTAATTTAAACAAAAAACATGCATAAGTAATTCCTCCTATGCATGTTTTTCTTATTTATCGAATACTTTCTGCTGCTACTCTCATTATTTCTACATCAGTTGCTTCCAAAATAATGTCCCCACCTTTTACATTATCCGCAAGTTGTTCTAGCTTTCTCGCACCACAAAGTACATTTACATTTTCACCCTGTGCAGCAATCCAAGCAATAGCTAGATTAGTTGGCGTACAATTGTACTTTTCACACAATTCACCCCATCCTTCTATCATATTCACAGCCTGAACTAACATCTCTGGTCTATACCACTTCTTACCTTGACGTGCACTTCCTTCTTCTGGTACATAGTCTCGTTTAATCTTTCCTGTTAAAATTCCCTGTTCTAATGGAGAATAGGCCTGGAAAGTAATCCCATACTCTTTAGTCTTTGCTAATAAGTCAGCTTCAATACGTCTATCTAATATACTATACTTCTCTTGAATGATATCTAACTGACCATACTTCATATACTCTTCGATATGATCTACTGTTACGTTCGATGCGCCAATAGCTCTAATTTTACCCTCTTGCTTTAATTTACAAAGTTCTGTCATTGTTTCCTCTACAGGAATCATAAAAGGTTCTACACATTGCCAATGCGTAAAATAAATATCGATGTAGTCTGTTCCCAAACGTCTTAAGCTATCCTCTACATCATCTCGGATTGCACGTGCTGATATATTTTTATATACCTCTCTACCATCTCTAGAGAAATAATAGCTTCCTACTTGCTCTTTCCATCTCAATCCACACTTGGTTGAAATAAGCACCTTATCCCTTATTCCCTTTACAGACTTGCCAACTACTTCCTCACTATGTCCAAACCCATAAACTGGTGCTGTATCTATTAAATTAATACCCTGATCCACAGCTTCTCTAATCGTAGCAATAGACTGAGCATCATCATTCTCGCCCCACCAAGAACCACCACCAATGGCCCAAGTTCCTAAAGACACCACTGATGCCTTTAATCCTGATTTACCTATCTCTTGATATCTCATATTTATTCCTCCTTTGTAATCTCTATCTCTAATATACTCCGTTTTTCCTACTTTTATCAACTTACCTATCTGTATTCCTCACTCTACAAAAAATACCCCTTAGGATCAACTCCCAAGAGGTATTCCATACCCTATTTATTCTACTAAAGAAAGTGCTACATCCATCATTTGAGTAAACTTAGTTTGTCTCTCTTCTGATGTTGTTGCCTCTCCTGTAAATGGACAATCAGAGATTGTACAAATACAAAGTGCTTTTTTACCTGCTCTAGCAGCATTCATATAAAGCGCTGTTGCTTCCATTTCTACAGCTAAAACGCCCATTTTTTGCCATTGTTTAAGGCTCATTGCATCATCATAGAAAGTATCACTTGAGTAGATATTTCCTACTTTATAAGTATATCCAAATGATTCAGCTGCATCTGCTGCTTTTTTTACTAAATCAAAATCTGCGATAGCTGAAAATCTACCTGGTAGGTTATATTGTGCTTCGTAGTTAGAGTTTGTACAAGCACCCATACCGATTACGATATCTCCAATATGAAGACTTTCATCGATAGCACCTGCTGAACCAATACGAATGATTGTTTCTACTTCATAGAAGTTGAAAAGTTCATAAGTATAGATTCCAATTGAAGGAATTCCCATACCATGTCCTTGAACAGATACTCTTTTCCCTTTATATGTTCCTGTATATCCATACATTCCTCTTACGTCATTATATTGCACAACATCTTCAAGGTAATTGTCTGCTAAGAATTTAGCTCTTAATGGATCACCTGGCATTAAAACGATTTTTGCAATATCACCTAATTTAGCTTTATTATGTGGTGTTGGTGTACTCATGTCATTCCTCCTTGTATTTCACAAAATTATATCTTAACTCTACCATAGTGCAAGTTATATTTGCAAGGCGATACACTATATTTGCAATTATCTATCACCCTAGAATTTTCAACTAACATTAAATTTTATTAAATGCACTCGCTAACATTAACTTGATACGATTAATTTGGTTAACTTCACTTGATCCTGGATCATATTCAATAGGAACAATATTTAACTTTTCGTGATGTTTTTTTAGCGTTTTAATGGTTCCTCTAGCATTAACATGGGCTGGAAGACATCCAAAAGGTTGCATACATACGATATGATGCACACCCCAACTTACCATCTCTCTAATCTCTCCTGGTAATTTCCATCCTTCTCCTGATTGATTCCCTAAAGAAATAATGTGACTAGCATTTTCAGCCAACTCATGAATTGTCTCTGATACATAGAATAACTTACTCTTACGCAATGCCTCTAAATAGACTTTTTGATATCTCTCTATAAAATGAATAGTTGCTTTACCTTTAATATGATTTACTAGCTTACCATCTAACATTTTATAATTATAAGTATGGTTATATGCAGAAGATAGTAGGAGTGTTAATAGGTCATTAGATACTACTTCTACCCCTTCACTCTCCAACATATCAACAATATGATTATTAGCTATTGGATTTAACTTAACAAGTAGTTCTCCTACGATTCCCACTTTAGGTTTATGCACCTTTATACGTGGTAATTTCTCAAATTCTTCTATAATACTATAGATAATCTTTTCATAAACTTCCTTGACTGGATGTTTGAAGGACTCTCTACATTTTTTAATCCACTTTGCACAAAGTTTATCTGTGCTCCCTTTATCTCTCTCATAAGGTCTTACTCTATACAGTACTTTTGTTAATAAGTCTCCGTAAATTACTGCCACTATAGATTTGGTTAAAATATCTAAGTTTAGCCCTTCTAATCCATTTTCTTTTTTAGCTCCTGCCAGACTTAAAGATAAAACAGGTACACTCTCTAATCCAGCATCTTTCAATGCTCTTTCTAAAACCTTAACATAATTAGTAAATCGACATTGTCCTTCTGTTTGAGCTAATAAAATACTTGTATCATTAAGATCATACTCACCTGATTGCAAAGCATCTATAATCTGCCCTATAACAACCATTGCTGGGTAACACATGTCATTATTTAAGTACTTTACCCCTGTATCTATTGTATTTTCCTCATTTTGTAAGAGCACTATATTGTACCCATTTTGTTGTAGTACTGCACTCATAATTTCAAAATGAATTGGTGAAAACTGCGGCACAATAATAGTACCTTTTTTACCTGGATTCTTATACGGTTTTATCTCATGGATTTTTTTATACCTTCTACTACCAGGATTGTGTCCTCTAGACTCTATTGCTGCCTTTAGTGACCTTAGCCTAATCCTAGCTGCTCCTAAACTACTTCCTTCATCAATTTTAATATTGGTATATGTTTTAGCCTTTTGTTGTAAAATATCTTGAACTTGATCTGTGGTTATAGAATCTAGCCCACACCCAAATGACGTTAATTGTACCATTTCTAACTCTTCTCTAGTCGTTACATAGTTAGCTGCTGTATAAAGTCTTGAATGATACATCCATTGGTCTACTACATTAAGCTTATTTTCTAATTCTCCTAAATGGGCTACCGAATCTTCTGTTAGTACTGCCATTCCCAAACTATTGATTAGCTTTGGAATACCATGGTTAATTTCAGGGTCAATGTGATAAGGCCTTCCACTCAGTACAATCCCTTTTACATTATGTGTACGCAAGTATTCTAATGTTTCTACTCCCATTTTTTGAATATCTAGCTTATAATTTTCTTGTTCTTGCCATGCTTTCTCTACACTCTGAATCAACTCTGCTCTTGTTAATTTAAATCCTTTTAGCTCTTCGCCTAACCTTTTAATAAGTTTTTTCTTATTTCTCCATGGTAAGAAAGGATTCATAAAGTTGATACCTTTTTCTTGCATGAGCTCAATATTATTTTTTATTACTTCTGGATAAGATGTGACTACAGGACAATTAAAACTATTTGTTTCTTCCTCTTCATCTCTTATTTCATGCATGATGCTTGGGTAAAAAATGTGTTCTACTTCTTTTTCACATAAATCTACAATATGTCCATGGACTAATTTGGCTGGATAACAAGCCGTTTCAGATACAATCGTTTCTAATCCTTTTTCATAAAGCTTCTTTGAAGATTCCCCCGATAAAATGACATTAAATCCGAGTTCCGTAAATAAAGTAAACCAGAAAGGATAATTCTCATAAACATTTAAAACTCTTGGGATTCCTATAGTTCCACGTTTAGCCTTCTCTTTACCCAGTGGTTGATAATTAAACAGTCTATCGTATTTATCCTGATAAAGATTTGGTAAATTAATTTTTGTATTTTCATTACCTAAAGGTTTATCACATCGATTCCCAGCAATATGTCTATTTCCATTTTTAAAGCGATTAATCGTCAATAGACATTGATTAGAACAACGCTTACAACGTGTCATCGTCGTCTTAACTTCTACCTTTTCTATATCCTCTATAGAAATAAGTGTTGTATTTCTAGTCTCTTCATATTGTTCTCTTGCCAATAGTGCAGCACCAAAAGCACCCATTAACCCTGAAATATTAGGTCTAATCACCTTACGCCCGGACAAAATCTCAAAGCTTCTTAAAACCGCTTCATTATAGAAAGTTCCGCCCTGTACCACAATGTGCTTGCCTAAATCCTCTGAATTCCTTAATTTTATAACTTTATAAAGTGTATTTTTTACAACTGAATAAGCTAAT
This sequence comes from Cellulosilyticaceae bacterium, assembly GCA_051659885.1. Classification (GTDB taxonomy): domain Bacteria; phylum Bacillota; class Clostridia; order Lachnospirales; family Cellulosilyticaceae; genus JAVVPO01. The sequence continues at coordinate 6,664 of JBOFPL010000118.1, read as the reverse complement.
CCTGCCGAGATATCTTCTACTGTATATCCTTCTTTTTGAGCCTGTTTAACCTTTGAATTCATAAATACTGTACATTTAGATCCCAGGTCTACAGGTTGTTTTGCAAATAAAGCTGCTTTAGCAAAATCTTTGATTTCCATACCTAATGAGTTCGCAAAGGCTTGCAAGAAAGAACCACAGCCCGCTGAGCATGCCTCATTAAGCGTGATACCTTGTATTGTTCCATCTTCTATTCGTAAGCATTTCATATCTTGCCCACCAATATCTAATATAAAATCTACTTCTTCACAGAAAAACTTAGCCGCCTTATAATGTGCTACAGTTTCAATCTCACCAATATCTATTCCAAACGCTTCTTTTAACAAAGCTTCTCCATACCCTGTTACTCCTGTATAAGCAATTCTTGCCTCTTTCGGTAACAGTCTATAGATTTCCCTAATAATACCTGCTGCTGTATCCATAGGATTGCCTTTATTACTCGCATAATATGAATATAGAATTTCACCTTGTTCATTAATTAATGTAGCTTTTGTAGTTGTTGATCCAGCATCTAGTCCTAGATAACAGTTTCCTGTCGCTTCACTTATTGATTTTTCAATTACTTTACTTTGCTCATGTCTACTCGCAAAAGCTTGATAGTCTATTTCATTTTCAAATAAAGGCTGTAAACTCTTTGTCTCCTCTACTTGTGTATCTTTTATCTCATATAGCCTAGCTAAGAGCGTTGGATAATCAATTAAATTATCTTCCTCACAAGAAAGTGCAGCTCCCCATGCAATATATAACTCCGCATCTTTAGGGAATATGATTTCATTTTCTTTTAACTCCAGAACATCAATAAAGCGCTTTCTGAGCTCAGAAAGAAATGTAAGTGGCCCTCCTAAAAAAGCAACCTTCCCTTTAATCGGTCTGCCACAAGCAAGTACACTAATCGTTTGTACTACTACAGCATGAAAAATAGACATTGCTATATCTGACTTATTAGCCCCCTCATTAATTAAAGGCTGTACGTCTGTTTTAGCAAATACACCACATCTGGCTGCTATAGAATAAATATGGCTATAATCTTTTGCTAACTCATTTAATCCGCTAGCATCTGTATTTAATAAAGCTGCCATCTGGTCAATAAAAGCCCCTGTACCTCCCGCACAAGTCCCATTCATACGTTGTTCTATTCCGCCCTCAAGATAGGTAATCTTGGCATCTTCACCACCAAGTTCTATAACTACATCTGTTTCTGGATTATTAACTTTCACAGCCTTTGTACTTGCAATTACTTCTTGAATAAATCCTAACCCTAATTCTTCTGCTAGGCGCATTCCTCCTGAGCCTGCTATCGAAAAGGTAAGTTTTCTATCTTGTATGTAGTCTTTTGCATCTTCTAATAGCCTTATAAACGCATTCCTTATATCTGCTAAATGTCGTTTATATTTTTTATAAATGATAGTATCCTTTTCGTCCAAAACAACCATCTTAATAGTGGTTGATCCAATATCAATTCCTACACGTAACACTCTCTCCATTACTGTCTCCTTCAACTTCTGTCACACTCTGTTAGTTTAAATTTCTAAATCACTCTAACTCAAAATTTTACTACTCCTGGTATGACTTTTCAATGTCTATATTTACCTACGCTTTTTTTTACTCTAACATTTTTATATAGGTATTTTATGTATAAAAATCAAATCAAAAAAACCTTAGATATTTTGTTCAAAACATCTAAGGTTTTTAATTCATTTATTAGTTAAAACTTGGTTCAATCAAACCATAAGTACCATTTTTACGTTTATAAACAACGTTTACTTCTTCACTATGTGCATCTAAGTATACAAAGAAATTATGTCCTAAAAGTTCCATTTGCATTACAGCTTCTTCTGTATCCATGGGTTTAATTGCAAAATTTTTCTTTTTATCTACTCTTAAAGAAACATCTTCTTCATCATCTGCTACATGATTAATAAAAAATGGATTAAGTGCAGGTATAGGATTACTTCTATTTCTTGTTCTCAATTTATTTTTAAATCTTGTTACTTGCTTCTCAATAATATCTACTGCATCATCAATAATAGCATACATATTATCACTTTCTACTTCTGCTCTTAAAATCTGTCCATTGAAAGGAATTGTTATTTCTATTATGTGTCTTTGCTTTTCAACACTGAGTGTAACTTGTGCCTGTGCCGTTTCACCGAAATATTTATCCAGTTTTACTACCTTGTCCATAACAGCATGTTCTAATCCTTTAGTAAGTTCAATGTTTCTAGCAATTACGTTGTATTTCATATAAATCGCTCCTTTCAATCAAGCCTTATTTTTACTCTATAGCTTGACTATACTATTATTATTCTAGAAGTTTTCTTCTATTCCTCTTTATTTTATATAATATTTTTAAATATTATATAAAAATACTTAAAATATTTTATGTCTACTTTATGTCTTTTTTATGTCCAAAACTCCCCGTCTTTTAATCAGTATACTCAATAGCTTATAGTCATTATATTTAACTTCATCTGAATTAGGAATCTTATAGAAAATAAAAAAGCATGCTCTAAAACGAGCATACTTTTTTATTTTCTATAAGATTCAATATGTATAGGGTATTTCTCAAATTGTATTTGTGCCCACTCATCTAATTTCTTTTCAAGTTTAGTTCTAACCTCAGCCTCTACCGTTTCATAAATGTTAATCGTTTCATCTTGATTAGCCTCTAAATCATATAGCTCATATAGTGGTGCCTTCTCACCTTGTTGAAGTCTAATTAATTTATATTTTCCTTCACGCATCATCATATTAGCATTGGCAGGTTTATTTCCTATAATAGAGTAAGTCGTATTATCCCAGATCTCTTCTCTGCCATTTATTAAATTAATAAGTGATCTAGATTCAATATCATCTTTTTTCCAGTCCTTATCTCCTGCTAGATCTAATATTGTTCCGTAAATATCTAAGCTATTTACCACTTCTTGCTTAGTTTCCATCTGCACTCTACTCACTGTAGGCTTAATAAACAAAGGCATCTTACAGCAACTATCATACATATGCGTTTTAAAGAGTAGTCCATATGATCCTAGATGATCTCCATGATCCGAAGTAAAGATAATTACCGTATCTTCATAGAGTTTATTCTCTTTTAAATATGTAATTAATTTGCCTATGTAGTGATCAATCATCGTTATCTGACCATAGTTAGCAGCTATCATTTTTTTATATTGCTCTTCACTAAATAAACCTTTTAATCTATTAGCTAACCCTGCTCCCTTTGCTGCAAATACAGGATTATCTTTCATCTCTGCATAGAAGTTGGCAGGTAACTCTACCTGTGATTCGTCATACAACGTATCCCATGGTGCTGGTGGCAAATAAGGATGATGTGGTCCAAAGAAAGATGTCATGAGGAAAAATGGCTTTTCTTGGTCTCTTTGTTCTAAAAACTCAAGTGCTCCATCTACTGTCCATGCCGTATCATGCTCTTCTTCTGTTCTAAATCCACTTCCCATAATAAATTGATAAATATTACTCTCGAATGCTGACTCATCCTCATCAAAAATTTGAACTGGATCTATGCCCTTTGCATCAAAAAATTCTTCTCTTAACCATTTAATGTAAAGGGAATCTTTATCTTCATCTCCATATACTGAGTAAGGGGCATCGTGTAACTTTTTAAAATTAAATCCATAACTCTTATGAGGTGGACTAAAATGAAGTTTTCCACTCATCCCTGTATCATACCCTTGCAATAAAAGCCTCTCATTCATAAACTCTGTCCCTGGTTTAACAGCGCTTAAATTCTCTACTACTCCACATCCTGGTGGAAACATTCCTGTTTGAAGAGAAGCTCTAGCTGGACCACAAGTAGGAGCTGGTGTGTATGCATTGGTAAACACTACACTATCTTCTGCTACATTATCTAAATTAGGGGTTAGCTTTAAATGATGATTAAGATAAGATACTGCATCAAAACGATGTTGGTCTGTCATAATTAGTAAAATATTAGGTTTTTTCATATGATGTATTCTCCTTTTCTATGATGTCTATAATCATTATACCATATAATTAAATCTATTTTATTTTTTACAAAATATTATAGAATGTATTGATGAGAATAGGTACCATAGTTGAACAAACTACACCATTAATAACAGCCATTACTACTACATCCTCACTTGTATATTTTATAAGCACTGGCAGTGTAGTATCTTCGCTTGTAGCTGCCGCAGGAGCTATGGCCGTATAATGATTAAAATACTTCGCAATCAGAGGAATCATCATAAATGCCAAGATCTCTCTAAATAAGTTAGCTAAAAAAGCTACTGTTCCTACATCTGCCCCAGCTAGATCTGTCAATAATACCCCTGATAAACTATACCATCCTAGCCCTGAAGTAATAGCTACACTTTCATTTAAACTCATTCCCATCAACATCGCACAAACTACTCCACCTATGATAGAGCCAATAATAATACCCGTAGGAATAATAAGTATTTTTAAATTGTACTGCTTTAGTTTACTAAATACCTCCTTATTTGCACCTACGCTAATTCCTACTGCAAACATCAATACAACTAAAGCAATATCTGAGATGCCTGAGAATATTTGTATACTATTTGGTGTTAATAACCATTGTCCACAAACCACTCCTAATATTAAACTAATTATTACTGCTATGATCATCATCTTTCTCCTTTAAAAATTTCGAAGTTAATAAGTAAACCATTAGTACAGAGAAAATAATCGGTACTATTGCAAATACCAATCCTTCTATCCCTAATCTTCCCATCTGGCTTATAAAATCTGGGTTACTTCCTAAAGATACTCCCATACAAAAAATGAGTACTACTATACTAATCAGTTGTATCCAACTATTACATTTATGCCATTTTTCAGGAAACCATCTAAAACCTACTAATACTCCTACTGCCATAATCATTAAAATAATCATTTTTTTCACCACTTTCTTTTTATCTAGCCAAAAATATATCTAATGTCAATTTTTAAACAATTACCTTATATTTTATCTCTATCATTTTCTAATGTAAATAGCTAGATTCTCTAGGATTATATCTCCACATCTTGTATAATTTAAGTATATAGGCATAAATCTAGCAATAGATAGCCTTGTACTGAATACTGTAATAGTATCTCGTATTTAACTCATCATATTAGGAGGTAATCATTATGAAAAAAACGCTCTTTACAGGTTCTGGTGTAGCTATCATTACACCTTTCAACGAAACAGGTGTCGATTATAGCAAGCTAGCAGAACTAATAGAATTCCATATAGAAAATAATACTGATGCTATCATCATTTGTGGTACAACAGGTGAAGCACCTACTATGCCTATCTCAGAGCACAAAGAAGTCATTAGATTTACTGTAGAAAAAGTAAATAAGCGTATTCCTGTTATCGCTGGTACTGGTAGCAATGATACTATGCATGCAATCCGCACTAGCCAATACGCGGAATCTGTAGGTGTAGATGGACTACTCTCTGTCGTTCCATACTACAACAAGACCACTCAAAAAGGGCTTTACAGTCACTTTAAGGCCATCGCTGAAAGCGTTAGCATTCCTATCATTCTTTATAATGTACCTTCTCGTACAGTACTTGATATCGCGCCATCTACAGTTAAGGCTCTTTCTGAAATTCCAAATATTGTAGGTATTAAAGAGTGTAACTTCCACCATGTCGGCGAAATCATCAGTATTTGCGGCTCTGATTTTAGTGTGTACTCTGGCGAAGATGGATTAGTCCTTCCACTTCTTTCACTGGGTGGAAAAGGTGTTATTTCTGTTATGGCTAATATTATCCCTCAAGATACTCATGATATCTACGCTAAATTTATAGCTGGTGACATAGAAGGTAGCCGTAATCTTCAACTTAAGACTCTTGATTTAATTAAATCTATCTTTATTGAAGCTAGCCCAACTCCAATCAAAGAAGCTATGAATCTATTAGGTATGAATGTTGGTAAGTGCCGCCTACCTTTAGTAGATATGGATTCTAAAAATATCGAAATCCTAAAACAATCCCTTCAAACTTACGGCTTATTATAAGAAAAAAAGAGTAGTACATCATATGATGTGCTACTCTTTTTTATACTGATTAATACTTTATTCTAATGTCCGTCTACGCTCGCTCCATAGTACTAAATCAGTGTAGATTACTAACTTTGGAGGGCGTTAGTAATCCAGTTAATAATTAAACTCCTGAATATGCGCTGAATCCACCATCTACTGGAATAACTACACCATTAACGAATCCAGATGCATCTTTTGAAAGAAGGTAAAGCATTGTTCCAAGAAGTTCTTCATCTTTTCCATAGCGCCCCATTGGTGTGCTATTTAAGATCTTAGCAGATCTTTCTGTTGGGTTACCATTTTCATCAAATAATAACTTTTCATTTTGTTTTGTTACGAAGAATCCTGGTGCAATAGCATTTACTCTGATGTTAGTTCTTGAGAAGTGAACTGCTAACCATTGTGTAAAGTTGCTAATAGCTGCTTTTGCTCCTGAGTAAGCCGGAATTTTTGTAAGTGGTGTGTATGCATTCATTGAAGAAATGTTAAGGATTGTTGCATCCTCTTTTTCTACCATGTCTTTAGCAAATACTTGTGTTGGAATAAGTGTTCCTAAGAAGTTTAGGTTGAATACGAATTCTACACC
>JBOFPL010000117.1:0-17276 GCA_051659885.1 Cellulosilyticaceae bacterium | reverse complement strand
TCTGATGAATAGTAGAATGCCATAAGTGCTGCGAATGAGAATGTAATTACTTTTGGTAATTTACCATTTGCTGCTACATAATCTTTCATACTTGGTAAGATTCTAGCTTTCCATTTTGATACAGAGTTTAATGAGATTGCTAATACACTGTGATCGATGAACGGATTTTCAAATCTCTCAATAACTGCTTCAGCAAAAGCTTTTACATCATCTTGTGGTAAATTGATTGTTGGCGCAATTTCATCAAACATCAGTTGTTCCATATATGTTCTAATTGTTTGATCTTCCATACATCCTCTTACGATGTCTTGACCTGCTAAGAAACCAGCTAATACTGTTCCTGTATGTGCACCATTTAATAATTTTACTTTACGTTCTCTGTATGGCTTAAGATTATCAGTAAATACTAAATTCATACCTGCTTGATCAAGTGGGAATCTCTTCGCTACTTCTTCTGGCCCTTCAATAACCCATAATCCAAACGGTTCTGCTACAACTAATAATTTATCTGTATAACCAACTTCTGCAAAGATTTGTTCTGCTTCTTTTGGATATCCTGTTACGATTCTATCTACTAATGTGTTGCAGAAGATATTATTATTTTCAATCCAGTTTACGAATCCTTCTTCTAATTGCCATAACTGTGCATATTTAAGGATACATTCTTTTAATTTTGTTCCATTGTGTTCAATAAGCTCTACTGGTAATATCACTAATCCTTTAGTTTGATCTCCATTAAAATGGTTGTATCTATCTAGTAAGAATTTTGTTAATTTACCTGGATATGTGCAATTAAGTACTTCTTCCATTTTATCTGCTTCATTGTATACAATTCCTGCTTCAGTTGTATTAGAGATTACAAATTCTAATGTTTCACATTTTGCAAGGTCTCCATAAGCTTCAAATGTTGTAAATGGATCGATTGTATCATGAATAGATGTAATGATTCTATGTTCATCTACTACATTTCCATCTAATTTTCCTCTTAATGTTACTGTATATAAATTGTTTTGTTCTTGGAACGTATCTACATTACCCCATGCAATAGGTTTGATCATGGCTATACTTCCATCAAAAACACCTTTTTCATTTGCTACATCTATCATATAATCTGCAAATCCTCTTAAGAAATTCCCTTCTCCAAATTGAATCACCTTAACTGGACGCGCTACTTTATTTATATTTTGTTCTTGAATTGTTTTCATAACTTCTCTCCTTCTTACATTTTGTAAGTGCTTACATTTTTCATTTTACTTATCTTCTTAGTATTAGTCAATACCTTATTCTTGTATACATGAAATACTATTTGTTTTTTCATCTATTTCATTATCCTGCAAATAATTCTTTTCCTTATAGTCTAGCCCTAATACCTACTCCACTATTTTTTATTTTAAAGCTATATTTGTTTCACTTTTATTTGACTTCTTCTTCCAAAAATTTTATAATATGACTTGAAAGCACTTACAGAAAAGGATGATTTTCATATGAACATTTATGATATTGCCGAAAGAGCTGGAGTTTCTATTGCTACAGTCTCAAGAGTATTGAATAACAGCCCCAACGTGAGTGCCAAAACTAAACAAAAAGTACTTAATGTTATGGAAGCGGAGGATTATACTCCTAATATTTTTGCTCGTGGTCTAGGCTTGAACTCTATTAAAGTAATAGGTATCCTTTGTACAGATGTAGCTGATATCTATTATGCCAAAGCAGTATCTGTCATTGAATCTTCCCTTCGTGGTCATGGATTTGATAGTATGTTGTACTGTACTGGCTCAAGTCTAGAAGATAAGAAGAAAGCTATGGAAAGTATGCTGAGCAAACGTGTGGATGCACTGATTCTAGTAGGCTCTACATTTAAAGAAAAAGAAGATAATTCTCATATAGAGAAAATCTCCAAACACATTCCTGTTATTATCATTAATGGTCTCATTGAACTTGATAATACTTACTGTATTATTTGTGATGAGTATACTGCTATGACTGAGAATGTATGTAGACTCTATGATAAGGGCAAGATAAACATAGCCTATCTTTATGATGTAGATACTTACAGTAGTACACAAAAGTTTAATGGCTATAAAAAAGGATTAGAAAAATGTAACCTTTCTTTTAATCCAGACCTTGTTTTAAAAGTGCCACAAAATCTTGAAATGATTCAATCTGAAGTCAATCGTTTATTAGATTTAAACACGCCGCCTGATGCTTTACTTGTCTCGGAAGATCTTTTAGCCATTGGAGCAATCAAAGCATTGGCCAAACGTGGTTACCGTGTACCAGATGATATCCCAGTTATTGGTTTTAATAACTCAATTCTCTGTGACTGTGTAACTCCAACCCTTACTAGTGTAGATAACATGGTTGATGTACTCTGCACTCAAGCTATCTATACCCTGACGCAAGTCATAGAGGGCAAAAATGTAGCTAATAAACTGGTTATCTCTTCTAAACTTGTAGAAAGAGAAACTTTTAAATTATAAAAAAAGAGGAGCTATCATTATGAAACAATTTATGGATGAAGATTTCTTATTATCTAACGAAACAGCAAAAACTTTATATCATGAGTATGCTGCAAAATTACCTATCATTGACTACCACTGTCATATCAATCCAAAAGAAATCGCTGAGAACAAAAGCTTCGAGAATATTACAGAAGTTTGGCTTGGTGGAGATCACTACAAATGGCGTGCAATCCGTTCAAACGGAACTCCAGAAGAACTTATTACAGGAGATGCAGCAGCTCGTGAAAAATTTGAAGAGTGGGCAAAAGCACTTCCAAAAGCAATCGGTAACCCTCTTTACCACTGGACTCATTTAGAGCTTAAACGTTACTTTGGTTACGATAATGCACTTACTCCAAAAACTTCTGAAGAAGTATGGAACTTATGTAACGAAAAATTAACTGCTGGTAACATGACTGCTCGTGATATCATGCAAGCATCTAATGTAAAAGCAATCTGTACTACTGATGATCCAATCGATTCTCTTGAGTACCACATTGCTATCAAAAACGATACATCTTTCGATATCCAAGTTCTTCCTACATTTAGACCTGATAAAGCTGTAAACATCGAAAAAGCTGGTTTCGTAGAATATATTGCTAAACTTGCTGAAGTATCTGGCGTATCAATTAACACAGTAGCTGATTTATTCACAGCTTTAACAAGCCGTATCGATTTCTTCCATGAAGTAGGGTGTAGAGTATCTGACCACGGTCTTGACTATGTACCATACATCGCTGCTACAGCTGAAGAAGTAGAAGCAATCTTCCAAAAAGGTCTTGCTGGGGAAGCAGTAACTGCTGAAGAAACAGATAAATACAAAACAGCTCTTCTTGAATTCTTCGGAAGACAATACGCTAAAAACAATTGGGTAATGCAATTACACTTTGGTGTTATCAGAAACATTAACCAATCTAAATTCGCTAAACTTGGTCCAGATACTGGATTTGATGCTATCGGGACATACCCATGTGCTGACAACTTAGCAAACTTCTTAAATGCACTTAATGTGACTGATGAATTACCAAAAACAATTATCTACTCAATCAATCCTGGAGATAATGCATCAATTGGTACAATCATGGGTGCATTCCAAGGTCCAGAAGCTAAATCTAAAATCCAACACGGTTCAGGATGGTGGTTCAACGATACTAAAACAGGTATGATTGAACAAATGACATCTCTTGGTAACCTTGGATTACTTGGTAACTTCGTAGGTATGCTTACTGACTCAAGAAGTTTCCTTTCTTACACAAGACATGAGTACTTCCGTCGTATCCTTTGTAACTTAGTTGGAACATGGGTAGAAAATGGAGAGTATCCAAACGATATGGAAATGCTTGGTCAATTAGTATCAGATATCTGCTACTACAACACAGTAAACTACTTCGGATTTGATGTGAAATAGTTTGTATTTTAAAAGCGCCTCTATTGAGGCGCTTTTTTTCATGATTCATTATCGTATTTGTTCTTTAATAAATTCTTGTTCTAAACGCGCTAAAGCTGGTATAGCCTCTTCTCTTAATACTGGCATTTCTGGATTTCTCTTAATCATTTCTTTTAGAATGGTCTTAAAGTTAACTTCACACTCTGTTAAACTCACTTTCTCTAATTCATCATCTGCATTAACTTTAATTCCTTTAATATGTATTGCACAGATTTTATCTCCAAATAACTCTATACATTCTTGCCATAAATTTTCTTGTGTTCTAATATTGTATATTGTAATCAAATTAACTGGATCTAAAATTACTTTTAATCGAGGTGATTGAATAGTATCTAATAATCGCTTTGTCAGCTGCGGTGTTGCTAAAGTATGATAGGCTACAGGTTCAATCCCTATATCAATGCCTATCTCTTCTGCTCTATTAACCATCTGTCTAACAGAGTCTACTAATCTCTGAAAAGCTACCTCTCGCTCTGCTTCTGTGCCACTAAACCTAGTAGTTTCTGTCCCTATACACCCTGCACCTAATTCTTTTGCATACTCTATTCCCTTCAAGAACTTGTCTATTTCTGCTTGCCTTTTTAACTCATCTGATATTGAAGGTTCTATGTAACATCCAAAAACACTAATTTCTATTTGCTCTACCTGGCATATCTTTTTTATTTTCCCAATTAAATCTGGGGTAATTTGTTCAAACCCTCCTATTCCTTCTATCGCTTTAGGAATAGCTAGTTGAATATTAGAAAATCCATCTTGTTTAATAGCCTCTATTAATGTTTCTATGGGTAATTTGCCATAGTCATGTGCTCTTACACCTATTTTCATAGTCTCACCACTTTCATTCATTTACTAATCACTCTGCTTTTCTTTTCTTCAAAATAACTTCCTGACTATACTTACTCCTTTTTTCATTCTCTAGGATATGACTCCAACCTACTCTCCCCTCTAAGCTAGCTCCCTCTCCAAAATTCCCATATTCTTCAAATCTAGTTAGACTTCTTGCATTCACTTTATTCCAATCATGCCATCCTTCTTTTTTAATATGCGCCCCCATCTCACATTCTATAAAAGCCACTTTCCCATACTCTCTCCAAGGCCTTCCTAGATATACTGTTTCTTCAGCACAGTTACTTGTCAGCCTACACGCTTCAAATATATATCCGTAACTTTGCCCTTCTGGAGTAGATGGTGCCGTAATATATCCATTGATTTCCTGTCCTCTGTTCTTAGAAAAAATTTCACATTCAAAAAAATAAGCTGTTGCACTTCCAAAGATAAAATCTACATCGCCTTCAATATAGCAAGCTTCATAGTATTGAACTCCATTGATTCTTGGACTATTCTCTCTAGGTCCCCTAAAGGATCCTATTTCAATAGGAGCTTCTGGTAAAGGTCCAGTAAAAAGTGTATCTTGATTCCCCAAAAATCTACACTTTCTAAAATGCACTTCATCTGCATCTATATATGCTGATATAGCCTGCCCTACCTCTTCTCCTTTACCTGCCTGATTTTCAATTGTTATATTTTCTGCGTAAAAATGATTTGCTCCAACAAAAAATGTATATGAATTAAAGGTTCCATAAGTTTGGTTTTCATTTAACTTTTTGTAAGCATAATCCCCATAAGTAATAATTGTTGTGCTTGCTTCTTGACCTATTAATCGAATCCAAGGTTTTTCTATACATACTTTTTCCTCATAAATCCCTGCTGCTATTTCAATCATTATCCACGCTTGATTCTCACTTTGAATACTATCGATAGCCTCTTGAATACTTGTAAAATCTCCTGTTCCATCTTTCGCTACTCTCACTTTTTTCCTCCTAATTTTAAAAAGTTAAATGTTTTTTTATAAACTTTATAGGCATTGGAGTATGCCATTTGTGTCCGCCTTCTACTACATCATGTTCTAGATCATCTACTTGCTCGAATAAACTATATGCTTGTTTTAAAATGTTCATCTGCTCTAAGACATTTTCTAATCCACGCTCTCCATTTAACTTATCTGATTGAGCAGATTGTATCAACAGTGGCCTAGGCGCAATAAGAGCTGCTAAATCTCCCATATCTATGTACTCCCACAAATGTGGTACATAATTACAAGCACAGTTTCCCGACAATTTTAGTAAAGCATCTTTATACCCATAGAAATAACCACTCGTTACCCCACATTTAATTCGTTCATCTAAAGCTGCAAGCCATAATGTCTGCATACCTCCTCCTGAGAATCCCACACATCCTAGCTTATCCAAATCACACTCTATTCTTGTCTCTATATAATCTATTAGTCTCATTAAATCCCATGTACACATTCCTGCCACTGTTCTTCCTAACGGCAATGCCATATTACTAAGTTGGCTACATGTACTTGTAATAAAATCTTCTACTTGATCGGTTTGTTTCGTTGATTCTCTGCGCTCTCCGAATCCTCTTGCATCTGGACAAAATACAATATAACCTTCCTTTACTAGCTGTACACCATAGTCATAATTGTAGTGCTCTATTTTCTCCTTCACACTAGGTATGTCTACTCGGCCAGCCACTGCATATTTTCCCGCTCCTAAATGTCCATGTGCCGCTATAACACAAGGCCTCTTCACTCCTTTTTCTATGCTATGTGGATATAATACATAGACTGGCATCCATACATGGGGTTCTACTTGAAGCAATACTTTTTCTCTTATGAATTCTTCTAATTCTACTCGTTCAATCACTTGAGTTTTTAATTCACACCATTGCATCTTATTGATTCCGGTCAGCTGAATTAAAAGTTCTCTTACTTCTAACTTCCAACTTTCAAATTCAGAAAGCGTGTGTGCTACTAACTTCTTCTTTCTGCCTTCTCTTTCGAACACCTCTATAAGTTGTTCCATGCAAGTATAGTAAGTAGGTGTATGTAATTCATTAACTTCTTTCATCTCTCCTATCCCCTTTTCAGATTATAAGAAGGGGGCAAAATTAATAAATAACTTTGCCCCCTTAGATTGATTCTATAATTAATTATTTGTTTAATTCTTCAATGATTTGTTCAATTCCTAAGTTTTTAGCTTCTTTTTCATAGTTTGCTAAACCATCTTCAATTGAAGTTTGACCAAGTACAATACTTGATACTGTTTTTTCTTTTAAAGCAAGAAGATCTGAGCTTACTTTTGTTAAAGCTTTTGATGCTGGTACTTGAGTTGCTTGCTTACCATCTGCTTCAAGAACTGCTAATGAATTAGTAATTCTCTCATCTAATGGATAGTTTACACCTTGTACTTCTACTGGTGATAACGCTGGTGTTACGAAAGCTTGTGCTAGTACTTTTCCTGGATCTGAAGGTGTTGGTAAGTGACTCATCACACCATCTTTAATTTCATGATGTAATCCTTCTACACCATGTTGGAATAATACTGATCCTTCTTTTCCATCATGCATTACTTCTATAAAGTTTTCAAAGATTCCTTCTGGATTTTTAGCAAGTGATGAAATACATGCTACTACTGGTACACGTTTTACATAGTTTGCTTCTTCAATAGCAGGAATAGCAATCATTTCTGCTCCTGGATGATTCGCTGTTAATCTATCTCCTAGGTTTACATTCCAGTTTCCTGCCCAGTAAGTAAATACGCCAACACGCCCAGCATTCCATTTATCTCTACATGTTGATGTCTTATTCGTAACAACTTCTACGTCAATAAGTCCCTCTGCATAAGCACCTCTCATTCTTTCAAGTGCTGCTAGCATGTTAGGTTGTGTCATCCCATCTAACCATTTACCATCTACTTGAGTAAAGTCTGGACTAGCATCTTGATAGAATTCTCTTAAGTAGTATTCTGCTTGTCCACCTACTAATCCAGGTGCTGTAAAAGGAATAACATCTTCCCCTAAAGTTTTGAAAGCACGTAATACATTGATATATTCTTCATAGTTAGTTGGTACTTCAAGACCTAATTTATCTAACCAGTCTTTTCTCATATAAGTAACTGGCCCGCCCCCTTTTTCTACTGGGATACCATAGATTTTTCCATTTACTTTAATACTTTCTAATAGTTCTGGATCAATCATATTTTTTAATTCTGATGTTTCTACAAACTCTGTAAGATCTGTTAGCGCACCTTGTGTTGCATAGATAGCTAACTTTCCATCACCTACTGTAAATACATCTGGTGTATCTCCTGCTGCAAATGATAATTCTAATTGCTGATAAAGTTCAGAACTTCCTGGGATATTTTGAAGTTCAATTTCAACACCTGTTAAATCCTTAAATGTAGCTGACCATTCTTTATGTCCATCTTCAGCCTTGATTCCTAAGTTAGTAAGGTATTTTATTTTGCTTGGTTTTTCTACTGTTTTTGAATCTTCTCCGCTTTGTTCTGTGCTCGGTGTAGTTGTTTGTGCTCCACTTGTATTTTCTGTTTTAGTGCCACATCCCGCTAATGATCCTACCATAGTTGTTAAGATCATTCCTACTACTGCTAACTTTCTCATCTTCTTAGTCATAATATCTCCTCCACTATTGTTATTATATATTAACCTTTTACTGCCCCTAACGTTACACCCTTTACAAAGTACTTTTGTAAGAATGGATAAATGAATAAGAATGGTGCCATTACAACTACGATTACAGCACTCTTAAGCATCTCTGGTGGAATACTTCCTACAGATGTTCCTAATACTGTATCACTTAAAATCAACTCTCTTACCTTCACCTGGAAGTTTTGCCAATTAGGATTTGTGATATAAATTTGGAAATGGAAGAAGTCATTCCAGAAGGCTACTGCAATAAATAATCCTACAGAAGCTAAAGCTGGTTTTGATAATGGTAAGACAATCTTGATAAATGTTCCAAATGGTGTACACCCATCAATCTCTGCTGCTTCATATAAACTCTTAGGTAAAGATTGGAAGAAACTCTTCATTAAGATAATGTTATATGCATTTAAACTCAGTGGTAAAATAACTGCCCAAATACTATTAAGTAATCCGATATCTTTAATCGCTAAATATGTTGGGATTAACCCTCCATTAAATAACATTGTAAACATAATTAAATTTACAAACAATTTACGCCCTGGCATGTCATCTTGAATAATAACGTATGCCCCTACTGTTGTAATAGCTAATCCTATTATCGTTCCTATTATTGTTGTATATACTGATACCAAGAATGGTTTATATAAACTTGATGTGCCCAAAATATGCTTGTAGGCATCAAATGAAAACTCTTTTGGAACTAATCTCATTCCATATGTAGCTGTTGGATCTACAGAATCTACAAACACCTTCAGTAAAGGTACTAACATAACAACCATAACTAGTACAAAAAAGGCATAATTGCATATATGGAATAGTGTTCTTCCTCTATATCCTTTTTTAAAGCTCATTTTTTCTTGCATGCTACTACTCCCTTCTATTATAAAATACCTTCACCTTTTATTTTCTTACTCATCTTATTTGCTAAAACAACTAAAATAAGTGACACTACTGATTTAAATAAACCTACCGCTGTAGCTGTTCCATAATCTTGGCTGATAAGACCTGCTCTATATGTATAAGTTCCAATAACATCTGCTACGTCATATACCATTGGATTGTATAATACAAGTACAGATTCAAATACATTTAATACTTTTGCTAGATTAAGGATAAATACTACTAATATAGTATTTTGAATCGCTGGTAATGTAATATACCATGTTTGTTTTATTCTGGTTGCTCCATCGATTGCAGCAGCTTCATACATTTCTTGATCTACACCTGTTAATGCTGCCATAAAGATGATTGTACTCCAGCCAGTCTCTTTCCATCTATTAATGAATAAGTACACAGGTGTCCACCACTCTTCTGAAACTAGGAAGTAAATAGGTTCTCCGCCTGCTGATTTAATTATCTCATTAACAAATCCACCTTGTGGTGATAAAAGCATCGTGAAGACAGATGCAACTACTACCCATGATAAAAAGTGTGGCAAATATAAAACCGTTTGTGCTACTTTTTTGAAGTGTATTGATCTGATTTCATTAAGTAATAACGCAAGTCCTACTGAGAAAACCATACTTAGGATTAAATTTACAAAACTTAAACTAAGCGTATTACTAAAAGCTCTCCAGAACATATTACTTGCAAATACTGTTTTAAAATTCTCTAATCCTACAAACTCGACTGGGCCAAACATTCCCCACTCATAGAATGCAATCCTAATTCCAGCCATTGGTAAATAGTAAAATAGGAATAAGAGAATAAGTACTGGCAAGAACATCATATAAAAGTACTTGTATTTATTCATATTTTTTATAGTTTTTTGTGTCTTAGACAATTTAATATTTGTATCATTTTGTACTAATTTTTTTTCCACCTTGTTGCCTCCTTTAATTTATTGTTCTCAACATTCTTGCCTCTATCTTATCCTACACAGCTACTTTCTCGAAAGGTACACCTTCCCATTTCAACAGAACACTTCTTTAGAGAGGGAACAATTCTTTATCTTTCACTTGAGTATACATACACTTTTTAAGCTATTTTTTTAGCTTACTAAAAAAACACCTTACTGAAATGTTCATCTCAGCAAGGTGCCTTAAATTTTATCGTTTCTTTCTTAATTCACTAGGACTTATTCCGTGTATTCTTTTAAACGCTCTTCTAAAAGATTGTACACTGTTATATCCTACTTGTTCTCCTATATCATTGATATTAAGTTCTGTATCCTTCAATAAATTACACGCTTTATTAATTCTTAAGTTCTCTACATACTCTGTAAAGTTAATCCCAGTCTGTTCTTTAAATAAACTTGATATATATCCTTCTGAAATATTAAATTGACTCGCAACCATGCCTAACCCTAGATTCGAATCTGCGTAGCATTCATCTATATATTCTATAATTTTATTAATCAGTTTACGCTGCCTATTCGTCTTATCTTTTTTATAGCACTGGCAAATCTCTATATAGGTATTGCCCCATAACTCAAAATAGCTTTGCCTACTACTGCGCCCCATAGTTTGTCTTGAATTCCTCAGGTCCTTCAAGTACTCTTCGCTTTCTTCAGGATTCGTAAGCTTAATGACTGTACTATCTAATTCTGCATAAAATTGTTCGAGTGTCTCATCACTCAAATTTCTTTTCTCTATATTTTCTATAAAGAGTATCTCAAATAAATGCTTAATACTCTGGGTGTCTGAATTTTTAGTATAACCAATTAATCTCTGCTCAAATGCTAATGGATAATAGTAGGTTGTACCTCCTTCTATCACTTCATTATAGTGCATAATATTTTTTATGCCTTCTTTAATACCTGAAAGGAGTGCTTTTTTAGCTTGTTCGTAAGCACGCCATATTTCTAGCCAACTTGTACACTTATTGCTAATCCCCCAAGAAGGTGTCATGTGATAATTAGCCACTAAGTAGGCATTTGCTTCTTTTATTTTTTTCTCTACATGATTAGCTTGATGTTCTACAATCATTACCGTTGTAAGATGATCTATTTCGTAAAAATGTACCCTATCTGTAAATAATTCCTTAAGCGTATTTTTAATTAGAATAATAGCTACATTAACTTCTTCAAGTGTTTGAGTATCCATACTATAGAATTCATTATTTGCAAATACTCTACAAGTCACCACATATAAATCTCTCGCTTGTATAGCCACTCTTGCTTGTCCTGCTAATAGATGTAACTCTTGTTCCGTTGTAAATTCCCCCAAAATTAACTTTTGGAAAAATGCTGTTTGTAGTAGCGGTTGTTGTCTTTCTAACTCATCTTTTAACATCTGAGTTTTAGATACAATTTTAGTAATTGCTCCACCTAAATTATCTATATTTCCTAAGCTTTCCTCTGACATATCTATATCAGAGCCTTTTAAATTCTTTATAATTTCTATTAGAGGTTTCCCATACTTCAAGGACATATAATAAGATATAAGAATACCTATGATTAAGGTAGCAATAAATATCAGAAACACAAGTGCTCTTAAATTAGAAAGTTCTTTCATCACCACTCGCTCTGGCAATAATAGAGTATATCTCCAATCATTTATTGTTGATATGGTATACATCCCTAGCATTTTTTGATTTTTCATTTCTGCTGAAAATACCCCTTCTGTTTGTAGGGTACTTTCTATATTCAATAATTTGATATCTGTTTGCTCATCACATGATTGCCATATGAGATTACCTTCTTGATCTTGTATGTATATATAAGAGTCTTGTACTTCACTAAAAAAATCTTCTATTGCTTGTTCATTTAGTTCACAAATCACGGCTCCATTAACAGGCGTATCGTATCTTAAAGGAATAGACTGTATATAGTTTACTTCCTTATTATCTATCATATATTTATTATACTTAAACTCTCTTAATAAACTGTTTTTCCATCCTTCAAAATCCTCTATAGATTTTTCTAATATATTATAATAGTAAAATCCTGCTTCATATAAAGTCTTAGGCGTAATAATATAATCTGTATTCCCTAAAAAAATATAGATATCCTCTATAATATTGATACTACTATGTCTCATTAAATCCGCTATGCCGTTAATAGCTTTAGGTGCATCATAATAAAATGTTTTATCTCTAGTATCTGTAGTATCTGCCATAGAAACGATCATAGGATGCGTAGCAATTTGCATCACCAAAGTATTTAATGAACTTATCTGTCCATCAATTATACTCTTTGTATGTTTGAGCATCGATAAACTATTATCTTTAATTTCCTTTTCTACAGTATTAAAAGCTACATTATATCCAATTAAACAAATTAATAAAGGAATTAATAAGATAAATGAATAAGATATCATAAATTTAAATATCGGATTTTGTAGATACAACTTTTTAATTTTATTCATTTACTATTCTTCCTTTCTAATTTTAAACTATCCTCTATTTTTGTAAGAGCTTACATAGCATATCACGTTTAAGTTTAATAAATTATTAACAATTAGTCAATATGTTTAGTGATTATATTTTTTTCATATTTTATATGTATACTATTTCTAGTATTTTATTCTCAAAAAAAATAATCTAGTATTATACTAGATTATTTTCATTTATTTATGTAATTAATTTATATCTTATATTTAAATTTTAACTAATTCCTGATAAATTCCACCTAGTTGCTTTAATTCATTGGCTACTATACCTGCCATATATATTGCTCCTTTATATCGCAAGTGTGTATTATCCACTATTCCTTCTGGATATTGAGTTGATTGATTAGCCCCCAAATTCATAAATAGTTCCCTTGACCTCTCTTCTCCTAAATCCTGTAGTATTTTTTTACTTTTTGTACACAAATCTATAACTGGGACCTCTAACTTATCCCCTAACTCCACCATTGCATGTGGATACTCCCCATGTACATTTTCTAATAAATTTCCCATTTCATCAAAATGTCTTCTATATAGTGAAGTAATCAATACAGGTATTGCCTGGTTTTTTCTAGCCACCTCCACATACTGAGTTAGATATTCCTGATATGTTGTATAGGGTTCCGTATGTCTCTTTTCATCTTCTTTTTGATCATTATGTCCAAATTGGATTAATAAGAAATCTCCTGCTTGAATACTTTGATTGATTTTTTCTAATCTACCTTCTTCCATAAAACTTTTGCTACTTCTTCCATTTTTAGCATAATTATAAATTTCTATGTCATCCTTTAAATAGAGATGGAGTACTTGGCCCCATCCCGTCTGAGGATAAGTAAAAATATCGTTATATGCAACTGTCGAATCTCCTGCTAAAAAAATTCTTTTCTTATTCACTTCTGCTCCTCCTTATATATTTCCATTACGTTAGCTTTTATATAAGTGCATCCGTTAGCTTCTTAATACTTCTGTGTATGCTAATAATAATGGTGCAACGCCTTTTGCTTCGTTTTCTACTACTGGCTCAGATATGTAGTATTCAAAGCTTCCATCTCTCATCTCTTTTCCACCTAGCCCTGCTACTAAGCAAATCCCACCTAGATTAAGCTCTCCATCTTTTTTATGAAGATATCTATTACACACACCATAAAAAGCTTTCTCTCCATAAGCTTTGTAGCGTTCTGGCAGATATCCTAATCTCACACCTTTTAAAATACCGTATGCCATAATTGCACTTCCACTTGTTTCTAAGTAGTTTCCTGCTCTGTTCATTTGATCTACTACCTGATACCACATACCACTTTCATCTTGGTACTTAAGTAATGCATCTATTAATTCTCTAAATATAGACATAAGCTTTCTATACTCAAAGAAAATTTGTTCATCCATTTTTTCCAAAGTATCTACCAGTGCCATGACAAACCATCCTAAAGCACGTAACCAAAAGTTTTGAGATAATCCTGTTTCTTTATCACACCAGAAAATTTCTCTTGAAGCATCATATCCATGATAATATAGACCTGTTTTTTCATCTTTTAATAGTTTTTCTACATTAACAAATTGTTTGTAGATATCCATATAGTTTCCCATTCCATTAAACTTAGTTTCATATTCCATGTAGAATGGTTGAGCCATATAAAGTCCATCTAACCAAATTTGATGTGGATAAATCTTTTTGTGCCAGAAGTTCCCTTCCTTAGTCCTTGGTTGTGTTTTTATTTGTTCATATACTGTATCTATCGCTTTTCTATATTTTTCTTTACCTGTTAACTCATAGAGTTCAAAAAGTGTCTTACCTGCATTTACATTATCAATATTGTACTCTTCTACTGAGTAGTCTTTGATACTTCCATCTTCCTTTACAAAATAATCAATAAAGTGGTCTGCAAACTCGAGGTATTTAGCTTCTTTTGTGATTGTATGCATCTCTAAAATAGCTTTAATCATACATCCATCAATATAATTCCACTTTGTTTTTGCACCACTTTTTACTTTTTCTATATTCCATACTGGATTTTCTGGTGTGCTTTTTTCAATAAGCTCTGTAATATATCGTTGTAACATTTCCATTTTTACACACTCCTTCTATCTCTCACTAATCTCTTTGATATTTTCTATTATCATTCTTTCTCCTACATAGCCTTCAAGTTTTACATTTTCCAATGTGAGTTTATTAATATTATTTGCAAATAAACCCAGTTTGCTTACTGGTTCTATAAAACTCATCATAGCTGGTGTATCACAAGTAGCTTCATCTTTAAATTTAAAACTTACATTTTGAATTGTTACATGCTCAATTGGCCTTTCTGGTAACCCATAGAAATATGCCGCTGCTACCTCACATGCCTCACACTCAATGTCTTTGAAGGTTAAACTGCCAATCATTGGTGTCCAGTCATCTACTGTCTGCATTGCTTTACTCCATACATATTCTGACTTCCCATCCGGATCACAGAAATAGAACATATTAATTACAAACGGTGTCATAACTTCTGTCATTTTTATATTTTGGAAAGTAATTTGATCTACGATAGAATCTTTTCCTCTTCCACGTCTTGTCTTAATACGTAGTCCTCTATCCGTTTGTTTAAAAATACATTGCGAAACCGCAATCGCTCTTACTCCGCCTGCAATTTCACTTCCTAGTACGACTGCTCCATGTCCTCTTTCCATCAAACAGTTGCGTATAATAAAGTTTTCCGATGGCTTCTTAAATTTTTTACCCATAAATAACTTTCCTGATTTGATAGCTATACAGTCATCCCCTACTGATATCTTAGTTCCGATGATTTGAACACCCTCACAAGATTCTGGGTCTATCCCATCCGTATTAGGTGAGTGACTTGGATTGATAATTTGCATATCTATAAACTTAAGATTCTCTGAGAAATATGGATGAACAGTCCAACATGGTGAATTCTTTACTGTAATCCCTTGAACTTCGATGTTTTTACAGTTATTAAGAAAGATCATTCTCGGTCTCCATGCTCTATTTCTCTTCTTAGGTTCTAACCACCAATCTCCATTTTGAGCATTCCCATCTAATATACCTTTTCCAATAATTTTTACATTCTCTACATTAATTCCTGTGATTAGGCTTGCCATCATATCTAATGGGTTACCTTCCCAAGTTCCTAAGTAGTACTCTCTTTGTTCATCTTCAGAAACTGTATACCCTGGTAAGATTGGGTATTTGTCTCTATCTGTCATCCCTAATAATACAGCTTCTTCAGCCAATTCTATTGTGATATTGCTTCTTAAGAAAAGTGGTCCTGTCAAATAAGTTCCTTTCGGAATATACACGCAACCACCATCTGGACAAGCTAATATTGTACACTGCAATGCTGCCGTATCTTCTATTTTCCCATTACCTACTGCTCCAAATTGTTTTACATTTAGCCTAACATACTCTGCATCTGTCGTTACTTTTTGTGTATAACTCGTGCCTTCATTAATTTTTTCTACCTTGATGGTATACTCCGTTTGTGGCAGTAACTGATACAAACTAAAGACGTTTTTTGTTTCTCCATCTATTACACACTTGTCATCTAGATAGACTCTATATGCTTCTTGGCTATAATAAGCCTCTTCATTCACGACCTCTAATGTTACACTTCTACATGACTGGGTTAATACTCTCAAAACTTCCATGCTGCACCTCTTTAATTTTATTTCCTCTTATATGTCTTAGCTTATAATCGTCCTCCCAAAGTGTAAAGAAACAGTTTTATCAAAGCCTGATCATAGAGAACAGTATTAAAGGAACAATTTTGAGGGTGAAATAATGTAGGGTAAAAAACAAGCTAGGTTATCTCATTAGATTCCCTAGCCTATTTGCTTAGCTGTATTCATTTTCTTTGATTTACTACCGTTTCTTTTTCTTTCCTAAATAAGCTTCTTGTACTTTCTCATTTTTTAATAACTCATTTCCTGTTCCTCTTAATGTTAACTGTCCCGTCTCTAATACATATCCCAAATCTGCCATCTTAAGTGCTAAGTTAGCATTTTGTTCAATAATGAGTATCGTCATCCCTTGCTTATGAATCATCTCTATGATTCTAAAGATATCATTTACAATCAAAGGTGCTAACCCTAATGAAGGTTCATCCATCATCAAAAGTTTAGGCTTTGACATCAGTGCTCTTGCTACAGCTAACATTTGCTGCTCACCACCTGAGAGTGTTCCTGCTAACTGCCAACTTCTTTGTTTAAGAATCGGAAATAAATCATACACCCATTCGATATCCGCATTCAAATTATCTTTTCTCAGATAGGCCCCTATTTTAATATTTTCATAAACCGTTAAATTAGAAAAAACACGTCTTCCTTCTGGAACAAGTGTAATGCCTCTTTCTACAATTTCATCTGAGTCTAGACCTATTATTGAATTATTTTGAAAGAAAATTTCTCCTTCTTTTGGTTTAACTAATCCAACTATACTTCTCAAAATGGTACTCTTACCTGCTCCATTAGCACCAATTAAAGTTACAA